>VGJF01000212.1 GCA_016867585.1 Candidatus Aminicenantota bacterium
ACAAAAACGCCGTCTCCGAAAAAGGCCGGGGCTCGGCGGGGCACCGCGGCCGATGGGGTTCCTCCAGGTCAAGCCGGTTTTTGGGCCGCCTGGGCCTGAATCGCGGTGATGGTCACGGTGTTGACGATATCGGTGACCGTGCACCCGCGGCTCAGGTCGTTGACCGGTTTATTCAGCCCCTGGATGACCGGCCCGATGGCCACGGCGTTGGCCGAACGCTGGACGGCCTTATAGGTGTTATTCCCGGTGTTCAGGTCGGGGAAGATGAAAACCGTGGCGTGTCCGGCGACCTCGCTCCCCGGCAGCTTGGTCGCGGCCACGCTGGCGTCGATCGCCGCATCGTATTGGATGGGGCCTTCGATCTTCAAATCCGGCCGGCGCTCCTTGGCCAGGCGGGTCGCCGTCCGGACCTTCTCCACATCCTCCCCTTTTCCCGATTCGCCGGTCGAATAGGACAGCATCGCGATCCGCGGCTCGATCCCGAAGGCCTGGGCCGTCTCCGCCGAGGCGATGGCGATGTCGGCCAGTTGTTCAGGGTCGGGATTGGGGTTGACGGCGCAGTCCCCGTAGACGAGGACCCGGTCGGCCAGGCACATGAAAAAGACGCTGGAGATCAGGGAGAATCCGGGTTTGGTCCGGATGAACTCGAAGGCCGGGCGGAGGGTATGCTGGGTCGTGTGGATCGAGCCCGAGACCATGCCGTCGGCCAGCCCTTTGTGGACCATCATCGTTCCGAAATAGCTCACGTCGAGTATCCGATCGCCGGCGACGTCGCGGGGAAGCCCTTTATGGCGGCGGAGTTCGAAATACGTCTCCCCGAAATCTTCGCGCCACTCGGACTTGGCGGGATCGACGATCCGGGCGCGCCTGAGGTCGAGACCGAGGGCGGCGATTTTCCTTTGGACTTCCTCTCCGTTTCCCAGGATGGTGATCTCGGCCGCGTTCCGGCGAAGGACGATTTCCGCCGCCCGGAGGATGCGGTCCTCGTTTCCCTCCGGCAGGACGATGTGCCGGCGGTTGGCTTTGGCCCGCTCGATGAGGTCGTATTCGAACATGATCGGCGTCACCCGGGTCGAACGGACGACGGCGATCCGCTCCGCGAGTTCGGCCAGGTTCACCCCCGACTCGAAGACGCCGAGGGCCAGGGCCACCTTGCGGTGGTTGTCCGGCCGGACGATCGAGGACACGGCATTGACCTTCGTCGCCGTGATATAGGTGTCGGCATCGACGAGAAGAATCGAAAAATGATGCGTCTTAAGGCCCTCGATCAGGCTCAGAACCTTTGGCTCGGGCATCATCCCGACGGTCAGGACGATGCCGGCGATCGTCGGCGCCTGTTCGGAGATCGACGCCAGGAGGCTGCCGAGGAGGATGTCGGCCCGGTCGCCGGGGGTGATGAGCAGGTCGCCGTCCTCGATCCGCTCCAAGACGTGGGGCAGCTGCATGGCCGCGACTTTGGCCTGCCGGACTTCGCGATCCAGGCCGTTCGACTCGCCGCCGATGAACCGGGCGTTCAGAGTCCGGGCGATCTCGCCGACCGTCGGGAAGTTCAGGGCCGGTTCATCCCTCAAAACGTAGACGGGTCCCATCTCGGCCTTTTTCTCGGCGAGCTGGCGGGCGACGTCGTCCAGGATATCCGGCTTCACCCGATTGACGATCGTGGCCAGGACCGTGCATCCTTTGTCCCGGAACGCTTCGTGGGTGACGCGGGCGGCGGCGATGACATCCTCGGCCGGCTTGTCTTCCCCGCTGACGACGGTCAAGAGGGGGCAGCCGAGTTGGTTGGCCACGTCGGCGTTGAAATCGAACTCGAAAGCGGTCGCCACCCCGGTATAATCCGTTCCCACGCAGACGACGAATTCGCATTGGCGCTCGAGGGCCTTGTATTTCTCGACCATGCTTTTCATGAGGGTTTCGTACTGACCGGCGGTCAAGAGGGCCCGGGCTTCCTGATGGGTGAACCCGTAGAGCTCCTCCTTCTGGAATTTCAGCTTGTACCTCGTCATCGCCAACTCGAGGTAAATGTCCGGACATTCGCCGGCCTTGATGATAGGGCGGAAAATGCCGATGTTATGGACCCGCCTTGACAGGAGTTCCATCATGCCGAGGAGGACGAGCGATTTCCCGCTGCGCGGCTCCATGGCGGTGATGTAAACATTTTTATTCATCGAAAGACTCCTTTAGGGATTTATAAATAAATCAATAAAATAGCTTTCTATTGTAAATGGAGAAACGATTTTTTTCAATGAAAAAGGGCGATCTTGCGGAGCCGGACGGCCGAGTTCAGAGCCAGCGCGGGAGGCCGCCGAGGAGGCTCGGACAGCGGGCCAGCCTGGCTAATTCCTCGCCATAGAGGGCGAGGGGTTGGGGCCATTCGACCGCGGCGAAGGCCGAGGGCGTCCGCGGCGGAAGCGGGCGGGCGGGGACGATGAGAGGCTTGGCCGGCGGAGCGGACGCCCCCCGGAGGGGGATGCGATAAGTTCGGCCGGCCCGGATCAAGGTCGAGGAAAGCCCGTTGGCCTGTTGGATGGCCCGGATCGAGGTCCCGTACCGGGAAGCCAAATGTCCCAGGGTTTCTCCCGCCCGGACGACGTGCGGGACGGTGAAAACCGGCGGCTTGATCTTCTGGAATTGAACGAGGTAGGGATAGGCCCGGCGCCCGAGCTCCTGGGCTTGGAGATTGTAGAAGCGGACGTGGTAATGCGTCCGGTGGCCGGGGTAATAGCGGATGAGAGGGTTTCTCGTCCTCCCCCGGAATTCGAAAAGGCGGTCGAGCCAGTCCTTGTCCTCCCCCAGCTTCAGGGCGTGATCGTAGAGAAGCCTTTGGATCCGGTTATCGAGGAGGATCGTTTCGACGTCCGTCCACAGGAGGAGGGCCCGGACGAGTGCCCAATTCTTCGGCAGGTCGAGATTGGCCGCCGTCCCCCCCGTGAACCAGGTCCCCTTGCCGCCTCGGTAATAGAAGCCGAAGTCGACGTCGCGGCCGACGTGATGGGTCTGGTGACGCTTGAGCCGGCCTCCCCCCGCCAGGCTGATGTCGCCGATGTAGAGCGGCGCGGCGTCGGGGAAGAGCACGCGGACCTTGGCGATCGCCGTCCGGACGAAATCGATCGTTTCGGCCGTGCCGAACGATGCGTCGGGATAGACGACCTCCCAATCCGGCCCTTCCGGCATGGCCACGGGATTGAAAAGGATGCCTCCCGAGGGGGTTCCGATCGACAGCGAACCCAGGGAGGCGGGATCGAGTTCAACCCTCCGGGCGATCTCGGAATCGTCGAGGTCCAAAAGCGACGGCGGAACGGAATCGGATTCGGGGGCGGCCGGACCTCCGTTGTCCTGAGGGACGGACGGAGTGAGGGAGAGGACGAGAAGGACGGCCATAGCGGCGATTCGCGGAGCGGCCGTCGTCTGCCAGAGCGGAAACATGCGACCTCGGACGCCGACTATTCTACCGAAAGGCGGACTCCGATCCAAGAGGAAATTCGGTCAGAGCTTGAGAAGCCGGCGGCCGAGGAGGGCGGCCAGGCCGGAGACCGAGCCGCCGAGGACGGTCCCCCAGACGAGGTCGATGATCGTGACGAGGAGCGGCCAGTCCTTGATCGTGGCCAGGTTGGTCAGGTCGTAGGTCGCGTAGGCGATGAGGCCGAAGAGGGCGCCCCAGGCGAACGCCCGGGCGGGGACGCCGGCCAAGACGGCCGGCCGGACGATGAAGACGAGCAATCCGAAGATGAAGAGGAGATAGAACAGAATGGCCGCCGTCCAGTTGACCTTGGGGCCGAGAAGGGGGCCGAGGTGGCGTCGGTAGAACCCCTTGGCCACGAGGCCCAGCCAGACCATGTCGACGAGAAAGAAGACGGCGAAGGTGATGAGGTAGAGGAGCAGGCCTTGCTTGAAGGTCACGGCCTTCCTCCTTCTTGGCCGGTTTTTACTCCGGCAATCGATTTCGCAGACATGATATCAAGAAAATCGGCCGGAGTCGAAGAGGCGGCCCTGGCCCGATTTCCGGAGGAGGGCGACGCGGGCGGCGTGGAGGCCGCGGAAGAGGGGGACATCGCGGACGACCCCCCAGCCGGCCGAGGCGGCGTCGGCGCGGAACTCGACCGCGTCGATGAGGCGGATCTTCCTCGGATTCTTCTTCAGGAGGCGGCGGAGGGCCCGCTGGGCCTTGTGGAGGGCGTTCGTTCGGTAATAGGAAACGATGGCCCAGGACGAGGATACGCGGAAGAACTCGGCAAGCACGGCCCGCCGCTCGGCCGAGTCGTGGATATGGTGAAAAAGGCGCATCGAGAAGACGGCCAGGAAGGCTCCGGCCCGGAACGGAAGCCCGCGTTTCGCGTCGGCGACAATTCCGGGACAGCCGCTCGTCTCCGCGGCCCGGAAGACCATCTCGAAGGATAGGTCGGAATTCATGACCCTCCCGCTGGAGGCGCCGAGGAGCGAAGAGAAGCGGCCGTAGCCGCAAGGAAGGTCGAGGATGAGACCGCCCGCCGCAAGCTGGCCGCCCGTCTCGGCGTCGATGGCCGCAAGGAACTTGCCGCAGAGGCGGCTTTCGCGGGCGTGGACCAGGCGTTGGTCGAGGCCGCGATAGCGCCGGCGCTCGTATTCGCGGACGCCTTCGCGAGTAAAAGATGAAGTCATAAACCTCTCTCAATAATGTCCGAAGACGCCCGATGGGTGGGAGGCTGGGGGGCCCCCCACCCGCCCGCAGCGTAAGGGCCCCACTGGGGGATGGGTGGAGCGAGGACGGATGGGGGGCAAGCCGAACCAGGACCCATCGGGCGATTTATCGGACAAACGGGTTTTCGGACGGGTAAGGGAGCCCGGCCGGCCGGTTATGATTGATGTCCTCGACGCCGAGCATCCGCATGGCCGCGAAGAGCGTCCCGCCGACCGGCCGGAAAGCCACGGCCGTATGATGGGGAAACCGCTTTTCGATGAGGACGTGGCGGTAGAAGCGCCCCATCTCCTTGACGGCGACGACCCCGATCCCGCCGAAGGACTTAGGGTCGATGTCCAGGACCTCACCTTCGGCCATGTAGGACCGGAGGACGACGTCGGCCGTCGACTGAAGGCGGAAAATCGTGATGCCGCCGGCCTTGATCCGGCCCTCGAGCGTTCCCCGGGTGATGTTCGGTTCCTTCCCCGGCTCCATGAGCCGGTGCATGATGAGCTGGTGCTTGAGGCCGGCCTCGACGAGGCATGAGGAGGCCGTGTTGCCGCAGTGGAAGCCCATGAACAGGTCGGTCGGCTTATAGCCGCGGACGGCCCGGCCCGCGGCTTCGATCATGTCCGCCGGAACGGTGTTGTTGATGTCGAGGAGGGTGGCCGGCAGTTCGGTCGCGCAAACGGCGATGTACTCGCTCAGGGCTCCGTAGATGTCGACCTCGCAGGAGATCGGGATCCCCCGTCCGGCCATCCGGGAGTTGACGTAGCAGGGGACGAAGCCGAAATAGGACTCGTAGGCCGGCCAGCACTTATTGGCGAAGGCGGCGTATTTCGACGCGCCCAGGTTTCCGGCCATGAATTTCGTCAGGGCGACCTCGTACTGGGCCAGCTTTTCGAGGAGGTCGGGATAGGCGTTCCCCGCCCCGAGCTCCTTGGCCATGTCCTTGGCCACGGCCTTGATTTCAGGCGCGCCCTCGGCCTTCCGGAAGATGTCGTAGAGGTCGAGCTCGGAATTCTCCATGACCTCGACCCCGAGGTCGTAGAGGGGTTGGATCGGCGCGTGGCAGGCCAGGAAGTCCTGGGGCCTCGGCCCGAAGCCGAAGATCTTCAGCCGACGGAGGCCGAGGACGATCCGGGCGACGGGGACGAAGCCGGCGATCATGGCCGCGACCTCGTCTGCCGTCCCGACGGGCACCTCGGGGATGTGGGGCCGGAGCTTCCGGAGACCGATGTTGTAAGAGGCGTTGAGCATCCCGCAATAGGCGTCGCCC
>VGJF01000213.1 GCA_016867585.1 Candidatus Aminicenantota bacterium
TTCGACGTCCGGCTCCCCAAAAACCATAAATAAATTCGCCGCTCCCGTCTTCTTCAGAAGCGTCTCCCCCATGATGAACTTGTTTTCCTCGATCCGGTCGGCCGTCCACTCCGTCTCGAACGAAAGCTGCTTGACGCCCTTCTTTTTCGGCGGTGCGATCGGAATGAAGTACTGGCTTATGCGGCGGTTTTCGACGATTTCGTCCGTGATGCCGTCCTCCGAAAAGCGGAAATGCCGCGACGGTTCGAAAAAGGGAGAATTCAGGATCGGATTCTCGATGACGACGCGTTTGGCGGCCATCCCTTCAGCCTCTCGGAATTCAAGTTAACATAAGCCGGCACCGGGCGGCAAGTTCTTTGACTTTAGCCGGATCGTATGTTATGTCTTTTCAGGACATTCCATGAACGTCAAGGAAACGACCTCCCTCGAAGTCACGGTCGACAAGCGGCACATCATCTCCATCGGAGAGCGCCTCTACACCGAAAGCGTCGAGCTCCTCCGAGAGCTCGTCAACAACGCCTACGACGCCGACGCGACCGAGGTCCGGGTCGACATCGAGCCGGAACGGGTCGTCGTCCGGGACAACGGGACGGGGATGGACGCCGAGGGGCTGCGCCAGTATTTCCGGATCGGGTCGGACGAAAAAGTCCTCCGCTCGGTCTCGCCCCGCTTCGGCCGCGACCGCATCGGCCAGTTCGGGATCGGAAAATTCGCCTCCCTCGCCGCGGCCATGACCTTCGAGATCATCACCCGGCGGGGCGATTTCGCCGCCCGGGTCGTTTTCGACAAGCGCCGTTGGGAATCCTCCCGGTTCACCTGGCATCTTCCCTGCGAGATCCTCCAGCCCGAGGCCCTGCCCGGCGACGGGACGACGGTCGTTCTCTCCGAGCTCACCAAGTCCTTCGACCCGTTTGAGGCCGAGGAAACGATCAAGGACGGCGTCCCCCTCAAGGCGGCGAATTTCGCCGTCTTCCTCAACGGCAGGCCCGTCCCGCCCCGGACCTATTCGGGCCAGCGCATCCCCGTCCTCGAAGGCTGCGCCTTCGGGCCCGTCGCCGGCGAGATCGTCATCATCCCCAAGAGCGCGGCGACGACCAAGGACCTCGGGATCGACGTCAAGGTCAAGGGAGTCACGGTCAAGAAAGAGCTGTTCGGCATGGAGACCTGGGGGCCGGCCATGGCCCGGGTCAAGGGCGAGATCAACGCGAACTTCCTCCCCATCACCTCCGACCGGTCGAATTTTGTCGCCGACTCCGACGAATACCAGCAATTCCTCAAGGTCATGGAAAAGGTCGTCTCGATCGTCGAGAAAAAGCTCGGCAAGGACGCCGATCGGCAGGAAGATCGGCGCGCCGGCCGGGCCGTCAAGGAGGCCCTCCAGAGAATCCATCGCGCCCTCGCCCTCAATCCCGATTTCTCGCCCTTCGGCCCCGTGCCCTACGGCGATGAGAAGGGCGTCGGAGGCGCGGCCGCGGAAGGAACGAAGCCGCCGAGCGCCAAGACCGTCCCCCCGGAAGACGGCACGGCCGGCGGCCCCGAGGCGAAGCCGAAAGCCAAAAAGCGGCGCAATCCGCTCGTCAAAAAGATCACCCCCAACGCCATCGTCCGTCGGATCAAGCTCGGCCGGAGCGCCGTTTCGGTCTGCCTCGATTTTTTCGGCGAGAACGCCCGGGAATGCTTCACCGAGGGAAACGTCGTCTACATCAACCGCGACCATCCCCTTTTCAAGCGGGAATCGCGCAAATCCGCCTCGTTCACGATGTACGTCGCCCGCCTGATGACCCAGGAAATCTCGCTGATGAAAGAGACGAAAAGCCCGCGCCTGGCCTTCACCCGCCAAAGCCAGCTCCTCCGGGACGCGTTCGCCGAAGGCCCCGCCGGCGCCGGGCCATCTTCGGTTGAGCCGAAATCAACCGCCTAGAATTCTCGATTTTTCCCGGCCCGTCACTCCTTCGCCGGGGGCGCGGGCGCCGCGGCGGGCGGAGCCAGGTTCTGGAAATTCAGCATCGCGTTGAGAACGAGGCCGTAGGAACCGTGGGTCTGGTGGCGCCACATCGGGTTGAAGCTGAACATGAGGATATGCCCGGCCCCGTGCTGGACGGAGACGAGGGCCGGAGCTCCGGCCAATTCCTCTCCTCCGGCCAGGCCGCCGCTGATCAGAAGCTCGCCGACGTTCCGGGCAAAACTCATGATCGTCCGCGGCCTCGGGCCCGCCCCCGCCGTTCCGCCGCGCTGGCCTCCGCCCGCCGGGGCGGCTTCGCCGGCCGGCTGGGCCTTGCGGAACTCCTCGACCGATCTCACTCCGATATCGCGCGGCCGTCCCTGCGGAATGTCCGGGTCTTTCGCCGTTCCCCGGCCCGAAGGACGTCCGGTCGCGGCGGCCCCGCGCATTCCGCCCATCCCGCCTCCGAAGGCCATCCCGCCGCCCAGGCCGAAGACGGGCGCCTGGTTGAAATAGATCCCCAGGGTGTCGTCGTAGCCGTAGACGATCGGGCTGGACTTGTCGGCAATGGCGGCCTTGAAGACGCCGCCCCGAGCCCAGAGGTTCGTCGTCTGCCGGACGGAAATCCCGCCGGCCAGCCCGAATTGCATCGGCAGGGTCGAACTGTTGCCGATGGTGATGAATAGGCCTCCGGCCTTGACGAACTCGCGAAGGTGGAGAACGCCTTCGAGCTCCAGTCCGCCTCGGATGTCGTCGGCTTCGTCGTTCATCCCCAGGTTCGGGGTCAGGTCCGTTTTTTTCCAAGCGATCGGCTTGTCCCCGCCGAGGCCGGCGACGACGCTCAGGGCGTCGCCCGACGGCCCGAAGAGGATGACGTCGTATTTGTCGCGGAGTTTCGGCGTGTCGCGGACGTCGAGGACGGAAATATAGTCATAGGGGATTTGGAGATCATCGAGGGCGATTCGGACCCAGCCCTCGGTCTGGGTGTTCTGCCAGGTGTGCATGACGGCGACCCGCGGGACGACAAGATCGTGGGCGGGAACATCGGGCGCCGCCGGAACCGCGTATGCGAGGATCTCTCCTCCCGCCTCGCCCAGGCCGTTGAAGAACCCCTCCAGATAGTCGGACTGGTCCGCGTCCGCCGCCTTGATGACGACGCTTCCGGCGTTGAATTTTCGCCCTTCGGCCTCGAAAGCTTTTTCGGCGACCCGGATCTTGATTCCGTTCCAGCGGGGAATGCTCTTCGTCTTGAAGAGGAAAGCCGCCAGGACGTTGTCGGCGTTGTGGTTGATGAGATAGGCCGCCGCGGGCCCGCGGCCGAGCTTGACGACGCCGCCGGCCGAGCGGACTTCGCCTCGGACGAGGGTCATCGGCACGGCCAGGACGGAGAGGTCGTCGGTCCGGACCGTCACGACATTGAAGAGCGGGCCGAGCGTCCAGCCGACATCGTCGTAGGGCCGGGGGTCGTTGACGTTGTAATGCTGGGTGTCGAGGACCATGTCGGCCATCCGGGAGTAAGGCTGGTCCATCCGGACGATGTGGCTGCCGGCCGGGTACTCGACGTCCTTGACCTTGAAGGCCGCCCCGGCCTTGTGGATCTCGACGCCTTGAGCCTGGAGGAGCCGCAGCAGACGGGCCGCCTGCCAGGGCCGGGGGTCGCTTGCCGGAAAAACGTAGGCCGCCGGCCCCTCGTTCTTCGCCTTGGCGACAGACCGCCGGCTCTTGAGGTAGAAATTCTCCAGGAACCGCTGCTTGTTCGCGGCGACGTAGTTCATCCCCATGAGGAGAGCGCTCTGCTGGAGGTTGACGTTGTTGCGGATCGACCAGACGGTCTGGGCGACCGGGGGATTGGGGCGGAACCAGGCCCGGTCGGTGCTGTTCGTGATGACGCGGTTGGACCCGTCTCCCGCCCCCTGGGTCTCGTAGAACCGGCCGATGGCGTTGTGCCCGTTGGCGGCGTAGAAGGCGTAGTTCGGCGCCCAGCCGTCGTAGAATTGATGCGTCCACACCCCCGGGACCCCTTCGCGGGTCATCCCGCTGACCTCATGGTAGGCCATCTGGTGCCATTCGTCGATGACGATCGGGTCGAGCCAGGCGTTATAGGGGCCCGAGCCGGTCGAGATGTAAAGATGCGAGGCCGACTCGTGAAGGTCGTGCATGACCTGGGGATGATAGTCGAGGGCGACGGCCATGATGTGCTTGGACAAAGCGAGAGCCTGGCCGATGTTGTCCCGGTTGTTGTCGTGGGCGACGTACTTGCCCCAATAGACGAGACGGGCCGCGAACGAGGCCTTGGGGTCTTTCCGCGGAAGCATGGCGATGTCGACGTATTTGTCCCGCCCGTCGACCTCGAGGATGGGGGTGATCAGGACGATGGCGTTCTCCCGGATCGTCCGGATGAACGGCGTGTTGTCGACGGCGATCCGATAGGCCAGCTCCATGAGCATTTCGACCGAGCCCGTCTCCCCGGAATGCATCCCGCCGGTCGCCCAGTAAATGGGCTTCCCTTCCCGGATCAAGGCCGTCGCCTCGGCCTCGCTCGTTTTCCGGGGATCGGCCAGCTTGGCCGTGATGGCCTTGTAGCGGGCCAGGTTCCGGATCGTCGCCTCGTCGGCGATGGCCGCCACGATCCAGTCCCGGCCTTCCTCGGTCTTCCCGATGGTGAAGATTTTCACCCGGGGCGTGGCCTTGGCCAGGGCGTGGAAATACTTATAAACCTCGTGGGAATAGCTGAGGACGTCGGGCGCCCCAACGATCCGGCCGAGAACCTCGAGCGGCGTCGGCACGCCCGCCGCATACGGCAGATGATCGACGTACTTGGTCGAGAAATGCGGGTCCGTCGTGTATTCCCGGATTTTCTTGGTGTACTCCTCGTGGATTCTCTGCGGAAACGCGGAACCGAAGGCGAGCAGGACCGCGAATCCGGCGATCCATGGACGGCGGCGGATGGTCATGTCTTTTCTCCTCCTCGACGGGCGATCGTGCCCCTAACGATAGTGATTTTGCCGCGAAGGGTCAAGCCGGGGCCGCAACAAACTCCCGGGAGAGCCGGACTTTCGATCTCAAGCGGAGGTCAGATCTCATTCCCGAAGCTCGTCCCGACGGCCCGGGCGGCCGCCAGCAGCGGGTGATCGAGCGGAACGAGGCGCGGCCCGGCGCCGGGAATGTCCAGAGGAACGGAGACGATCTCGCCCTTCTGGACGGCGACCATCCGGCCGAAATCCCCCGCGGCGACGAGATCGACGGCCTTGGCTCCGAGCCGGGTGGCCAGGATCCGGTCATGGGCCGTGGGCGAGCCGCCGCGCTGGAGATGCCCCAGAACGACGGCCCGGGTTTCGATCCCTGTCGTCCGCTCGATATCCCCGGCCAAAATGAAGGCCAGGCCGCCGAAACGAACGGGGTCGGGAGCCCGCTCGACGATTTTCCTGACCACGGCTTCTCCGCCCTTCGGCTTGGCCCCCTCGGCGACGACGATGATGCTGAACCGTTTGCCCCGGGTTTGCCGGTCGCGGATCTTGGCGGCCACGGCTTCGAGGCTGTAGGGGATCTCGGGAATGAGGATGATGTCTCCCCCTCCGGCGATGCCGGCATGGAGGGCGATCCAGCCGGCCTTGTGGCCCATGACCTCGACGATCAGAATCCGGTGATGGGATTGAGCCGTCGAATGAACCCGGTCGACGGCTTCGGTGGCGATGGCCACGGCCGTGTCGAACCCGAAAGTCACCTCCGTCCCCCGGAGATCGTTGTCGATCGTTTTCGGGACCCCGACGATCGGCAAACCGTCCCTCATCAGGCGGCAGGCGATTCCCAGAGTCCCGTCTCCGCCGATGCAGGCAAGAGCGTCCAATTCCAGGGCGCGGGCGTTGGCCAAGGCCCGGGCGGAGACGTCCTCGAAGACAATTTCCCCTCCATGACCGGCGGCGTACCGGTAGGGATTCGAAA
>VGJF01000214.1 GCA_016867585.1 Candidatus Aminicenantota bacterium
TCTCGGCCGCGGCCGATCTCGTCCTCTCCAATCCGAACGGAGAGGCCGTCCGGACGATCCTGTTGAACCTCAACCCGGGGCTGGCCGTCGTCTCTGTCGAAAGCGAATCCGGCGCCCTCCCGTTTCACCGGACTCGGCATCTCCTCGAGGTCGAGCCGTCCGCGCCGGTGCCGCCGGGCGGCGCGGTCAATCTCCGGCTGGCCTACGGGGGAAAGATCGACGAGCGCTACTGTTACCTCGATCTGGACGAGGCCGGGCTTGAGACGCCCCTCAGGCTCTGGCTGTTTCCGATTCCCAAGCGGTTCGCCGTCGTCGAACCGGAGTTCGTCCACCTGACTCCCGAATCCGGCTGGTACCCGCGGCCGGGACTTCCCCAGGCCCTTCTCTTCCCCGCCCCGGCGAGGGCGGATTTCATCCGATTCACGCTCGAGGTCGAAGCGCCGCCCGGCCTGACGGCCGTCAGCCAGGGACTTCCGTCCGTCGATAGGGCGGGCGAAAGACGCATTTTTCGCTTCCAGCCGGCCACGCCACTCCCTCAAATCTCCCTGACCCTCGGGCGCTTCGAATCCAAATCGGTCGACGTCGACGGCATCCGTTATGCCCTCCATCTTCTCGAGGGGCACGACCGGTTCACCCCCAAGCTCGCCGAAATCGGGCCCGAGCTGCCGGAGCTCATCCGCCAATTCCGGGACGGCTATGAAGTCAACTTGGGCTTGAAATACCCGTTCGAGCTATTCGCCCTCGTCGAGGTCCCGGTCCACGTCACGAGCCACCCGAGGCTCTGGACGACGGCCCAGGAGCTCGTCCAGCCCCAGGTCATCTTCCTTCCCGAGATGGGAGTCTTCGCGATGGGGGCCGAATTCCGGGCCGGTGGAGGGATGTTCGGCGGGGCGTTGGGCCAAACCGCCGCGGGCCCGCGCGGGATGTCCCAGGCCGGCCCCAAAGCCATGCAAAGGGCCCAGCTCAACCGCTTCGTCTTGTCCAACCTGACCGGGATGCGGCGACTGGCCGCCGGTCTGCGTCAGGCCGGGCCCCTGGGACTCCGGGTCGAAAACAATTCCGAGGCTTCTTTCGACATTTTCCCCAACTTCCTGGCCTTTGCCTCCCGTTTCGCGATCCCCGAGTGGCCGCTCTTGGACTACGCCCTCGAGGCCTATCTCCGCGAGCGCGTCTCCGGGCAGGCGGCCGGGCCTCTCCTCCGGATCGCCCAAATGCTCCTTCCCGGAGGGGTGAGCCAGGAGTCGGTCAATCAATACCTCCTCGCCCACGCCTTGTCCGAGGCCGTCCGCTCCTCCGGCCGAAGCGAATTCCCCTTGGCCGCGGTCATCGAGGAAAAAGGCAAGTATCTCTGGACGTACATCCGGGCCGTTCTCGGCCGGAGCGACTTCGACGAGCGGCTACTCGGCTTCTTGAGCGAGCGTAGATTCCGGCCGATTCCAAGACAGAGCCTCGAGGCATTCGTCGCCGGCCTCGGGACGCTCGACTTGGGGAAGACGATCGCGGCCTGGTATGAGGAGAAAGGGCTCGCGGGGTTCATCGTCGAGAACATCCAAAGCTACCGGGTCGTCGAGGGCGAGAAGACGAAATTCCAGGTCCGGTTTCAAGTCTCCAATCCGACCGACCGCCAAGGGGTCCTGAAAGTCAGTTGGGTCACCCGGGGCGGCTTCGGGATGCGCGGCGGCGGCGGCGGGATCATGGGCCTTGCGGCCTCGATTCCATCGGAATCCCGGACGGTCATCGTCCCGGCGATGACGGTCAAGGAGGTCGGGATCGTCCTCGACCAGGCGGCCGTCACGACGACCATCGACACGACGATGTCCCGTAACCTCCCTCCCGTCTTCACGCTTCCCTTCGGAAGCCAGGCGACGCCGCCCGGGGCCAAGCCGTTCGACGGCGAGGCGGCACGGCCTTATCGCCAGGCCTCCCCCGGGGAGAACGGGGAATACATCGTCGACAACGAGGACGCCGGATTCAAGCTTCCCAAGAAAGGCCGCGAAAACTGGCTCCGGCGATCCGTCCGGCGGGTCTTCGCCGCCGATTCTGAGGAGGACCCGATGACGCTGATGGGTTTGGCCGAACCTCCCGACGATTGGCAGCCGGTCGTTCTCCAGAACTTCTACGGCCGATTCGTCCGGTCGGCGGTCGTCAAAAAATCCGGGGCGGGAGCGAAACGGGTCGCCTGGTCGGCGAACCTCGCCGAGCCCGGGACCTACGACCTCTCCTTCCATTTCGAAGGGATCGGCGGGAGCATGGGGCGGGGCCTCGGCATGGCCGGGATGCGCGGCCAGCGCGGGGGCGGCCCTCAAGAAGGAGGCCAGAGGCCCTCCGGGCCGCCGGGCGGCGGAGAAACGCCGGCCCAAGGACGCGGCGGGGCCCTCGCGAGGCCCGGGAGCAAGCATTTCATCGTCCACGCCGAGGACGGCGTCGAGGAGATCGTCATCGACCTCAAGGACGCCCGGCCCGGATGGACGCCGATCGGCAGCTTCCGGTTCGCGGCCGGGGAAAGCCTCATCGAGCTGACGGACAAAAACGACGGCCGATTCGTCCTGGCCGACGCGGTCAAATGGGTTCGGCGAAGCTAGCCCCACGGATGGACGCGATGGAGACAACGACATGACCCGAAGAGCAATCCTGGCCGCATTCGTCCTGACCGCCGCCTTCTTGTCCTTCCTCCTCGCTCCTCCCGCCAAAAGCGCTGAATACCTCACCCTCGATAAGGCCCTCGAGGTGGCCTTCCGCAACAGCCCCAACATCCAAGAGGCCGTCTTCCGGCTCCGGACGAGCGCCGAAAACCTCAAGGCCCAGCAGGCGGGGCTGAAATCCCAGTTCAGCCTGACCCTCAACCCCGTCAGCATTTCGAACACCAAGACTTTCAGCGAGCTGACCTCGAGCTACAACACCCAGAACATCACCCGGTCGGCGGCCAGCTTCTCGGTCCGCCAGCCGATCAAATGGACGGACGGGACGCTGGCGATCACCAACAGCTTCAACTGGCAGGAAGCTTCGAGCTCCTATGTCGGCGGCACGAAGGCCGGGACGTTCAACAACACCCTCAACCTCCGCTTCAACCAGCCGGTCTTCACCTACAACCGGACGACGCTCCAGCTCCGGAGCCTGGAGCTCGCCCTCGAGAACGCCCAGCTCAACTACGCCATCCAGAAGCTCCAAATCGAGCGCCAGGTCACCCAGCAGTTTCTCAATCTCTTCTACTCCCGGGAGAACGTCAAAATCGCCCGGGAGGAACTCAAGAACGCCGAGGAGAGCCTGGCCATCATCCAAAGCAAGGTCGACGCCGGCCTCACCGCGCCGGGCGAACTCTACCAGGCCGACCTGACGATGCTGAACAGCCGGGCCTCGCTCGAGAACAAGCAGATCCAGCTGGCCAACGCCCTCGACAATTTCAAGGTCCTGATCGGTCTCCCCCTCTCCGTCGAAGTCGAAATCGTGGCCGACATCCGCAAGCGGCTGGTCGAGGTCGACATGGCCAAGGCCATCGCCCACGGCCTGGAGAACCGGATGGAAATCCGCCAGAGGGACATCGCCGTCCAGAACGCCCTCGACGACCTTGTCCGGGCCGGCGCCCAGAACGAATTCAAGGCCTCGGTCGACCTCACCCTGGGGCTGACCGGCGTCGACCGCGGGCTGTCGCGGATCTACGACTCGCCCAACGTCGACAAGGTCGTGGCCCTGACCCTGAACATCCCCGTCTTCGACTGGGGCCAGAAACAGCACGTCCTGGCCGCCAGCCAAGCCCAGGTCGACGCCCAGCGGCTCTCCTTCGAGGAGCAAAAAAAGCAGATCGAGGTCGACATCCGCCAGGCCTTCCGCAACCTCGAGAACCAGAAGCTGCAGATCGAGATCGCCGAGAAGAACATCAAGAACGCCGAGCTGACCTACGCCATCAACCTCGAGCGCTACAAGAGCGGCGCCCTCTCCTCGAAGGACATCCAGTTCTACCAGCTCCAGCTTTCGACCCAGCGGCTGAATGAGGTCTCCGCCCTGATCGCCTACAAGCTGGCCCTCCTCGACATCAAAATCCGCTCCCTCTACGATTTCGAAAACCGGCGGTCGATCGTCGAAAAGCCCGGCGACGCCGTTTAGGAGCCCCCCATGAAAAAAGCCTTTCCCCTTGTCCTGGCCGCGGCCGTCCTCCTCCTCCCGGGCTGCCGGG
The DNA here is from genome assembly GCA_016867585.1 of Candidatus Aminicenantota bacterium. Lineage (GTDB taxonomy): Bacteria > Acidobacteriota > Aminicenantia > Aminicenantales > UBA4085 > JAAZPG01. Next base: position 4,172 of record VGJF01000214.1, read on the forward strand.
AAGAGCGCCTCAGCGTCGACACGGAATCGACGATTCCGGTCAAGGCCGAGGAGCTCAAGGCCAAGGGCATCCAGGAATTCGTGACCGCGACCGGGACGGCCTTCGCCGTCCGGGACGTTCCGCTCAAGACCGAGCAGGCGGGCCGCTATCGCCTCTGCCAGAACCCGAGGACCGGACGGCCGTTCCGGATGCGGGACGCCGTCCGGAAGGGCGAGATCCTCGTCGCCCTCGAGAATCCCGAGTTCGCGAACCAGACGGCCATCGAGTCCCGGAAGCTCCAGAAGGAGTCGGCCGAGCGGGAATTCACGAAACAACGCAGCGTCCACGAAAAGGGGGGGATCACCCTCAAGGAGCTGACCGACGCCGAGAAGGCCTTCCTCGACGCCAACTACGCCTACGAGAACGCGGCCCTGGCCCTGAAAAAGCTCGAGGTTCGGGCGCCGTTCGACGGGATCCTCGTCGACCTGCCCCATATCTCGGAAGGCCGATGGGTCGAAACGAACACCCTCGTCGCCGAAGTCATGGACTATGCGCGCCTCTACGCCGACCTGACCCTTCCCGGAAAGGACATGGACCGGCTGGCCCAGGGCCAGCGCGTCGTCGTCTCGGACTACGGCCAGCCGGGGATCTCCCTCTCCGGCGTCCTGACCCAGTTTTCGCCGGCCCTCGATCCCGAGAGCCGGATGTTCAAGTTCCGGATCGAAATCCCCAATCCCGGCCTGCGCCTCAAGCCGGGCAGCTTCATCAAGGCCGAGATCGTCGTTCGCGAAAAAGCCGGGGCCTTCGTCCTTCCCAAGTCCGTCATCCTCGACCGGCGCGGCGCCAAGACCGTGTTCGTCGTCGAGCGGGGGATCGCCCTCGAACGGCGGATCCAAACGGGGATCGAGAACGTCGACGAGGTCGAGGTCGCGGACGGGCTGAAGGCCGGCGAGCGGGTCGTCGTCGAGGGCTTCGAAACCCTTCGCGACCGGACCCGGGTCAAGATCGTCGAATAGGACGGGCGATGTTCCGGCTGGCCCGCTTCTCGGTCAAGTATCCGACGACGGTCCTCATGGCCGTCGCGGCCGTTCTCCTCCTCGGGGGCATTTCCTTCCGGCGGCTGGGGATGGATCTCCTGCCCCGCCTGGACGCGCCCCGGCTGTTCATCGACGTCGAGGCCGGCGAGCGGCCTCCGGAGGAGATGGAGAAGCAGTTCGTCGAACGGATCGAATCCGTCGTCGCCCGGGGGAGGAACGTGACCGGCCTCTTGTCCCAATCGCGGGTCGGCCGGGCTCTCCTGACCGTCGAATACCGGTGGAAGACGGACATGGAGGAGGCCTTCCTCGACCTTCAGAAGGCCGTCGCCGACCTGAGCCAGACGCTCGGGGCCGAGGCCATCACGGCGACCCAGCTCGACCCCAACGCCCAGCCCGTCATCACGGCCGTCCTGACCCACGAGAGCCTGACCGACCTCGACCGCCTGCGGGCGACGGCCGAAACGAACATCCGCAACGAGCTCATCCGCCTTCCCGGAGTCGCGGCCGTGGAGCTTTTCGGCGAGCGCCGGCGGGAGGTCGAGATCCGGGCCGATCCCGCGATCCTGGAAGCCTTCGGCCTGAGCCCGGATCAACTCGCGGCCGTCGTCCAGAACTTCAACCGGAACCTCTCGGGCGGGACCCTGACCGAAATGGGCATCCGGTACACGATCCGGGGCGTCGGCCGCCTGACCTCG
>VGJF01000215.1 GCA_016867585.1 Candidatus Aminicenantota bacterium
AGGCCGTTTTCCTATGGTAAGGGGCGGAGAAAGGAGGACGGGATGCGCGCACTCAAGAGATGGACGCTTTGCAAAATCCTGGCGATGTTTCTCTGTTCGTTCTTTGCTCTCGAAGCCCATATCCTCTATGCCCGGCAGGCCGCGGCCGTTTCCGAGCAGATGGCCGGACAGTTCAAGAGCGCCCGGGAAGCCTATTTCGCCCAGAATTATGAAGGGGCGAAGACGCTGCTCGAACCTCTCCTGGAAGAGCTTGAAACCGTCGAAGGGCAGGAGACCTTCAAAGGACAAGCTTATCTCCTGGCCGGCGCCGCCTATGAGAAGCTCGAAGTCTTCGAGTTGGCGGTCATGTATTTCTGCCGGGCCAAATCCATCCTCGGGGAAGGGAAGACGATCGAAGGCCTGGAATTGAAGAGGCTGAAGTATTATCCGGCCAACTGCGCGGCCGTGACGGCGATTTTTGCCTCCGGCATCGTCGTGGCCGGCGATCCGTATCTCTCGGCCTACAATCGGGCCAAGATCGCCTATTTCGCCGCCGCCTTCGGCATCGCCCAGACGATTCTCGAAAAGCTGATCGCCGATTTGGGCCTGGTCGAGGGCCGGGAGGTTTTCAAGGGCCAGGTCTACCTCCTGGCCGGAGCGACCTACGAGGCCCAGAAATTCAAGGAATTGGCGGTCAAATACTACTGCCGGGCCAAGGCCATCCTCGGAGAGGGGAAGACGATCGAAGGCCTGGAGCTCAAGAAGCTGAAGTACTACGGCGAAAGCTGCGGCGGGGCGGTCGCCGGGGCGGTCGTTCCGGCGAGGCGGAGGAGCTTCCTGGGGGGACTCCTCGGGACCCTCCTCGGCCTGGCCATCCTGGGCGGCGTCGTCTGGTACCTGTTCATCAACAAGAATTCGCCCCTCAAGAAGAAAGAATCGGAGACGAAATTCACAAGCGCCTGTTTCTCGACGATGTGGACCTTCACGATCAATTCGACCTGGAGCGGTTCGTTGGGAGAAGTCACCCTCAGCCCGAACGTCAACGCCGGGAACTACCCCAAGCCGAACGAGAACAACAATTGGGAGGACCAGGTGACCTACACGCTCACGACGAGCGGCGGGGGGACGCTCGTCAGCCTGGAGCTCAAGATCGACCTCGAGGTCGGGGGGGGGGACAACGGCCGGCGGAAGGATATCGTCACCGTCGACGGCGCCGAGAAGCTGAACGTGACGAACACCTTCACCGAGTCGTGCAACAGCCCGGGGAAGAAATCCTACGCGAACATCTACTCGCGCACCAGCACGGGGACGTTCACCCTGAAGCACAAGGTCGAGCTTTCGAAGGCCGCGGCCATCGGCACGGCCGGCGAGGTCATCATCAGGTAGCCGGGAAGAAATCCAGGACTTGGGCCGGGCGCTCGAGGAGGGCCCGGGCCCCGTTGGCGAGAAGCTCGCCGGACGTCCGGAATCCCCAGAGGGCGCCGGCCGGAAACATCCCGGCGGCGACGGCCGTCTGCATGTCCGTGTTCGTGTCTCCGAGATAGAAAAAATCCGCGGGCGGAAGGCCGAGCCGGCGGGCGATCTCGAAAGCCCCGGCCGGGTCGGGCTTGGGCGGGACGCCCTCCCGGGCGCCGAGAACCAGGCGGAAATTCCGCCGCGGAAAGAAGCGGCGGACGACGGCCCGGGTCGAATCGTGGGGCTTGTTCGATAGGACGGCCGCGGGAATTCGCCGTTCGCCGAGGGCCTCGAGGATTTCGGGGATGCCGGGATAGGGTCTGGTCTTGACCGCCAAGCGGACGGCGTATTCGGCCCGCATGAGGCCGAGAAGGCGCCGGGCCAGGGAGGGATCGTCCCCGGCCCGGAGCGGAAGGACCCGCTTGACGAAAGTCGCCACGCCGTCTCCGACGAATGTCTTGCACTCGGCGATCGTCCGCTCGGGAAGGCCGAGCGTCCTCAGGGCGGCGTTCATGGCCTCGGTCAGGTCCTCGATCGTGTCGAGGAGGGTCCCGTCGAGGTCGAAGATGACGGCTCGGAAGGGCATGGCCCGGCGTTCTCCGGAGGGAGGATTGTACCAAATTGACAGCCCCTCCGCCCGTGTGATATTTTGGGCCCGCCGCGGGGGGACGCGGCGCCCGAAAGGACGTGACCATGATGAACATTCAAAAAATCCTTTGTCCGGTCGATTTCAGCGAGCCCTCGGTTTTCGGTCTCGAATGCGCCGTCGCATTCGCGGAGCGGTTTCAGGCCGGCCTCGAGGTCCTCTACGTCGTCCCGTTCATGCCGCCGCAGCCCATGGACCCGAATTCCGAGTACACCGTCCCGGAGTTCGAGGGGATTCTCCACCGGGAGGCCGAGGAGAAGCTCGGCGCCCTCCTCAAGGAGAAGGTCCCGGCCGGGGTCAAGGCGGCGGCCGTGCTGGGCCATGGGCACGCGGCCAAGGAGATCGTCAGGATCGCCGAGGAGTCCAAGGCCGACCTCATCGTCATCGCCAATCAGGGCCACTCGGGCTGGCACCGGCTCCTTCTCGGCTCGGTGGCCGAGAAGGTCATCCGGCACGCCCAGTGCCCGATCTTCATCGCCCGGAAATCCGGCGCTTAGCCTCGACCGATCGGCGGCTCTCGGCCGCGCTTCGGGCATCCGCGTTGACAGCCCGGCGGGGCTCTGGTATCTTTTTCGCTCCTTGAGGCGCTATCGTCTAGAGGCCCAGGACGGGTGGTTCTCAGCCATCAAACCGGGGTTCGAATCCCCGTAGCGCTACCAGTTTTTTCGGCGGCCCGATAGGCGGCCCGGATGTCACCGCGGGCGGCTAATCGTTCCCCCCCGAAATTCACTCCCCCTTTTCACCTCCGGAAGTCATGCCCAAAGCCCTCCCCTCGGGCTACGATGGGCCGGGAGTTCGCCATGGACCTTCGTCGATCCGCCCTCGGCCTCGCCGCCGGGCTGAGCCTCGCGGCCGGCGCCGCGTTCGCTCAGCCCCTCAACGTTTCCAATTCCCCCGGCGTCCCCTCGGGGGCGCCCCAGATTGCGGTCGATTCCCGGGGAAACGCCCATGCCGTCTGGGTCGAGCTGACGGGGACGAACTTTCTGGGCCGCCCCTGCGGCGACGTCTATTATGCCATGGGCGACGCCGGCGCCCTGCGGCTCGGAATCCCGGTCAAAATCAGCGCTTCGGGGACGACCTACAGCGAAACCGAAGAGAGCGTCTCGATCGCCGTCGACGGCTCTGACCGGATTTACGTCCTCTGGGTTGAATACGGCCGGATCCTCCTCCGGATCAAGGACGGCTCGGCCTGGGGCATTCCCTTCCTCGTCGAATCCGGAAAGGTTTATGACGCCCCCCGGATCGCCGTGACTCCCGACGGAGATATTTTCACGATCCATTGGAACTACGAAGGCCGCCTCTTCTCCAGGGCCCGGGTCGGCGGGGTTTGGGAGGAGAGCCGGTTCATCGGAAACTGGTCCAGCCGGACGAAAATGCCCGACATCGACGTCGGAACGTCCGTGGTCGGGGCCTGTTTTTCGGAGAGACCCGGCGGCCCGGAGGACTTCTATCAGATCGGCTATGCCCAGAGGTCCCGGGCTTACAACGCCGACTGGTCGGGATCGATGCCGGTCGCTCCCGCCGGGGGAATGGACCAGATGCATCCCGCCCTGAAGCTCGACGCGTCCGACATCGCCCACATCATCTGGATGACGCCGGACGAGATGGACCGGGTCATTCAGTATTCCCGGAAATCGGGCGGCGGGTTCACCGCCGCCGTGGACATCTCCCCTTGGGGCTTCTATCATTTTCCGTTCATGGCCGAGAGCCACGGCTCACTCTATGTCGTTTGGCAGAACGGGGGATACGGCGGCGGGACCTCGGTCGATTACAACATCCGCGGCGCCGACGGCCTGTGGAAGGGCGCGGCCTCCGTGCCCTCCTCGGGCGGCTGCACCTATGTCGATATGGCCGCCTCGGCCGACGGATCGATCCTGTATTGGGTTTGGGACACGTGGTATGGGCAGCCGGACGGGGAAATTTTCGGTTGGGCCCAAACCTTCGCTCCGCCCAACCCCTCCATCAGCCTCGGAGCGAGCCGGCTGTTCTTCGGGGCCGTCCAGGGCGGGACGGCCGGGCCGGCCCAGATTGTGTCGGTCGTCCATTCCGGGCCCCCGCCCCGAAACTGGACGGTCGCGGACAACCGGAGCTGGATAACGGCGGCTCCGGCGAGCGGTTCGGGAAGCGGCCAGATTTCGGTCACCGTCGATCCCTCGGGCTTGGGGCCCGGCGCTTACACGGGGGTCATTACGGTCGCCGACCCTAACGCCGCGGAATTCCCCCCGAAAACGATCACCGTCAGCCTGACCGTTTATCCGGCCGGGGCGTCCTCGGCCCCGTTCGGGGCTTTCGAGACGCCGACCGGAGGGGCGACCGTCCGGAGCAGCGTCCCGGTGACGGGCTGGGCCCTGGACGACATCGGCGTCCGTTCGGTGAAGATCTACCGCGATCCCGTCGCCGGGGAGCCGGCCGGGGCCGCGATCTTCGTCGGGGACGCGGTCATGGTCGAAGGCGCCCGCCCCGACGTCGCCGCGGCCTATCCCGGCCATCCTCTGAACCGTCGAGCGGGGTGGGGATACATGCTTCTGACGAATTTTCTTCCCGGCGGCGGAAACGGCTCCGTGACCCTGTGGGCCGTGGCCCAGGACTTCGAGGGCCGGACGACCGCCCTCGGATCCAAGGCGGTCTTCTGCGACAACGCCAACGCGGTCGAGCCCTTCGGGGCGATCGATACGCCGGCCCAAGGAGGGACGGCTTTCGGGAATCCCTACTACAATTTCGGTTGGGCCTTGACCCCTCCGCCGAAGTCCATCCCCCGGGACGGGTCGACGATCCGCGTTTGGCTCGACGGTGTGCCCCTGGGGAATCCGGACTATGGGCATTACCGGCAGGATATCGCGACGCTGTTTCCCGGATACGCGAACAGCACGACGGGGGTCGGATTCTATAAACTCGACACGACGCGATTCGCCGACGGCCTTCACTCGATCGCCTGGAGCGTCATCGATTCGGCCGGGGCGACGGCTGGCATCGGCAGCCGGTACTTCCAGATCATGAACGCCGGAGGAAGCGCGTCAGGCGCGGGACCGGTGATGCAGGGCGCTCGACTCGCCGGCCTTCCCCGGGACGACGGCGCGCCGGTTTACCTCCGGCGGGGGTTCGACCTGGGGTCTCCGGCCGGTCCCGTGTTTTCGTCGCCCGACGGAGAACGGAAAATCGAGATTTCCGAGCTGGACCGCATCGCGGTCTATCTCGATTTCGAAGACGCCCAGGAGGGCGAGGAGGGCCAGCTGGCCCGGGCGAAGGTCCTGGCGGGCGCGGGCCCGGCGAGGACGGCTTCCAGGGGCAGGCCTCCGAAGCATGCCGCGCATCTCGTCGAAGGCGGCGAGCTCCGGCCTCTGCCCGTCGGCTCGACCTTCGACCCGGAAAACGGCGTTTTTTACTGGCAGCCTGGGCCCGGATTCGTCGGCGAGTACGGCCTCGTCATCCTCGGCCAAAGAGACGGGCTGATGCGGAAAATCCCCCTCCGCGTGATCATCAGGCCGAAGTATTGAGCGAATCGTTCACCCGCCGAGGCGGGCGAGCAGTCCCTGGAAGCGGGCTTCGTTCCTGACGGGGTCGAAATTGCTGTCGTGGAGGAGCCACTCCTTCTGGGTCAGGCCCTCGTCGATGGCCAGCTCGAGGCAGTCCAGGGCTTCCTCTCTCTTCCCGGCCAGGGCGTAGGCGCAAGCGACGTTGTAGAGGACCATGGAATCCCGGGGCTCGATGTCCAGGGCGCGCCCGGCCCATTCCAGGCCGCGGTCGACCTCGCCGAGGGCGACGAGGCCGTTGGCCCCCATGTAGAAGGCTC
>VGJF01000216.1 GCA_016867585.1 Candidatus Aminicenantota bacterium
ACCTGCTTGAGGGCGGCGGTGAAATGGAGATACTCGGTCACGGTCATGTCGGGGTAGAGGGGCAGGACCTCGGGCAGGTAGCCGAGGATCGTCTTGACCTCGTTCGGCTGGGTGAAGATGTCGAAGCCGCCGACCGTCGCCCGGCCGTCCGTGGCGGGAAGGAAGCCGGTCAGAATCCGCATCGTCGTCGTCTTGCCGGCGGCGTTGGGGCCGAGCAGCCCCCAGATCTTCCCTTTCTCGACCTGAAAGCTCAGGTCGCGGACGGCCGTGAGGTCGCCGTACTTCTTCGTCAGGCGCTCCACGGCGATCATGCAGGACCTCCTTTCGGACGTTCGTTGTTGTTTTCAGGCCAGCGCCGGGCCGCCGTCTTTCGTGAACCGCGGCCTTGAAAATCAAGGCCCGCGGCGGCCGTTCCGTGGCCCGGCCCCGCGCCTTTCAAGATGTTTATTATAAGAATTTCCGGATAAATTTCCAGCCGGCCGGGAAACCGGGCCGCCGGTCGTTTTGTCTCACCGGCCGATTTGGTATATTCTAGTCAATCGTCATGGCCTCGAAGAAGATCCGGCTGAAAATCAGGATCCGGAAGATCGAACGCCGGACGCTCGTCCGGGGCCTTCTCCTTGCCGCCCTCTTCGGGACGATGGCCGTCGCCGGGGCCGTCGTCGGGACCTATGTCGCCGTCCGCAAGACGCTCCCCGACGTTTCCGTCCTCGAGACCTTCGAACCGGCCCTCATGACGACCCTCTATGGGGACGACGGCCGAGCCCTCAAGGAGATCGGCCCGGAACGGCGGATCATCGTCGACTTCGCGGAGATCCCCGAGGTCCTCCGGCAGGCCATCATCGCCACCGAGGACCCGCGGTTCTTCAAGCACCGCGGGATCGACATGCGGGGCGTCCTCCGGGCCGTCCGGGAAAACGTCCTCAAGATGTTCCGCCGCCGCAAGCTCGAGGGGGGGAGCACGATCACCCAGCAGCTCGCCCGGCGGCTGTTCCTCCACCCCTTGCAGACCCTCCAGCGCAAGTTCGCCGAGTGGTTCCTGGCCGTCCAGATCGAGAAACGGTACTCGAAGGAAAAAATCTTCGAGATGTACTGCAATCTGTTCGAGTTCGGGTACGGGGCCTTCGGGGTCGAGGCCGCCTCCCGCCTTTTCTTCGGCAAGAGCGTCGGCGAGCTCTCCCTCGAGGAGGCGGCCGTCATCGCCGGGATCCTCCGGGGCCCGAGCCGCTATTCGCCGTACCGCAATCCGGCCCTCGTCCTCGAGCGGAGGAACCATGTCCTCAACCGGATGGCCGAGGAGGGATTCCTGAGCCGGGCCCAGGCCGAGGCGGCCAAGTCGACGCCGCTGGCCATTCTTCCCCAGGGACGGGGCGACTCCGAGTTCGGGGCCTACTTCTTCGAGGAGGTCCGGCGCTATCTCGTAGACGCCTACGGGGAGGAATCGCTCTACCGGGGCTTCAAGGTCCATTTGACGATCAACGCCGAATATCAGCGCCTGGCCGAAGCCGCCCTGGCCAAAGGGCTCCGGGAATACGACCGGCGGCGCGGATGGCGCAAGGACAAGCGGAATCTCCTGAAAGACGAGGCCTTCCTGAAGTCCGGCCGGAGTCTCGAGGAAGCCCGGCTCCCGGGCTGGACGACGCCCCGCCTCGAGCGCGGCGACGTCGTCGAGGCCGTCGTCCTTTCGGCCGGGAAAAAGGACGCCGAGGTCCTGGTCAAGGGCTACCGCGGCCGCGTCGCGAGCGACGACATCCAGTGGACCGGCCAGCGGTCGCTCGACGCCCTCGTCGCCGCGGGCGACGTCGTCCATGTCCTCGTCAAGGCGAAGGACGAAGAGAAGAAAGAATGCCTCGTCTCCCTCGAGCAGGAGCCTCGGGTCCAGGCCGGATTTCTGGGACTCGATGTCCGGACGGGCCAGGTCAAGTTCATGATCGGGGGGACCGCCTTCGCCAAGAGCCAGCTCAACCGGGCCTATCAGACGGCCCGCCAGGCCGGCTCGTCGATCAAACCGTTCCTGTACACGGCGGCCCTCGAGAACGGCTTCACCGCGGCCAGCCGGGTCGTGGACGAGCCGACGGACTTCCCGGACAAATGGTCGGGAGAAACATGGGCTCCCCGCAACTACGACCGCCTGTACAAGGGGACGGTCACCCTCCGCAAGGGGATCGAGGAGTCCCGCAACGTCGTCACGGCCAAGGTCCTGGACAACATCTCCCCCCAGACCGGGGTCGATTACTGCAAGAGATTCGGCCTGACGACGACGCTATACCCCTATCTGTCGCTGGCCTTGGGAACGTTCGATGTCCGCCTCGTCGAGATGGTCTCGGCGATGTCGGTCTTTCCCAACAAGGGAGTCCGGGCCAGGCCGTATTTCATCAGCCGGATCGAGGACCGGGACGGGAACGTCCTCGAAGAAGCCGCGATCGAGACCGAGGAGGTCATCTCCCCGCAGACGGCCTACCTCATGACTTATCTCCTCCAGGGCGTCACCCAGAGGGGCACGGCCGCGGGCCAGGCCGCTTCCCACCTGGCCGACAAGGCTCTCGGCGGAAAGACGGGGACGACCGACCGCTACACGGACGCCTGGTTCATCGGCTTTTCGCCCTCCCTTTGCGCGGGCGTCTGGGTCGGCCACGACGACAACCTCCCCCTGGGCCACAACGAGAGCGGGGCCGTGGCCGCCCTCCCCGTCTGGGCCGGGTTTTTCCGGAGCCTCATCGAGGACGAGAAACGGAAGGCCAAGGCGGAAGGGCGGGAGGTTGTCCGGGAGGAGTTCGACATCCCTCCGAACATCCATTTCGAGACGATCGACCTCAAGACCGGACTTCTCATCCCCCCCTCCGGCGTCCGCTGCCTCTGGCCGTTCCGCGAGGCGTTCCTGGAGGGGACGGAGCCGAGAAGATATTGCTCCTACGAGGACCACCTCCGCATCCTCCATTACGCCGGGGTCGACACGGCCAAGGAGGAGAGCGATGTCCCTCCTCCGCCGGCCAAAAAATGAAAATCAAACCGGCCAAAAAGGGCGCTGGGTCTCGAGAACCGGGGCCAGCTCTTTCCGGGTCGTCGGCGAAGGGTCGTCGCGGACGGCGGGGGTTTTCCGGCCTCCCGAAAGCTGGAGGAGAACCTGCCTGACCCCCTCGGCCTGCCCCTCGAGATGGTATCCCCCCTCGAGGACGACGAGGAGCCGGCCGCGGCAGGCTTCCTCGGCGGCGGCCATGATCTCGGCCGTCAGGGCGGCGAAGCCGTCGAAGCCGACCGACATCCCGCCCAGCGGGTCGGCCCGGAAGATGTCGAACCCGGCCGAGACGAGAATGAACTCCGGGGCGTAGGCCCGGGCGATCGGGCCGAAGAGGTTGCGGTAAATATGGAGGTAATCCTCGTCCTCTTTGGCCGGGCCGAGGGGGACATTGACCGTGAATCCTCGGCCTTCGCCTTCGCCGACCTCGCTCCGGGAGCCCGTCCCCGGGTAGAACGGAAACCGATGGGTCGAGAAAAACAGGACGTCGCGGCGCCCGTAAAAGGCGTTCTGGGTGCCGTTGCCGTGGTGGACGTCCCAGTCGGCGATGAGGACGCGGCGGAGGCCGCGGCGGCGGAGGAGATGTTCGGCGGCGACGGCGACGTTGTTGAAAATGCAGAATCCCTTGGCCTGACCCCGTTCGGCATGGTGGCCGGGGGGACGGACGAGGGCCATCCCGTTCCGGACCCGTCCGTCGAGGATCGCCTCGGCCGCGGCGATGACTCCGCCCGAAGCGAGCCTGGCCGTTTCATAGGAGCGGGACGAGGTCGAGGTGTCGGGGTCGAGGTGGATCCGGGGCTTGCCGGCCGTCAGGGAGATGAATCCGACGTATTCGGGGGCGTGAACGTAGGCCAGCTCATCGGGAGTGGCCGGCCGGGGCTCGATCCTCTCGAGCCCGAGCCCGGCCTCGCGGTCAAGCCATTCGTGGATGGCCTCGAGCCTTTCCGGGCATTCGACGTGCCCCGGCTCCATGAAGTGGTCGAGGTATCGGTCGTCGCGGACGATTCCCGTGGCCATCGTCGGCCTCCCGCGGGTCAAGCCCGGGGGAAGAACTTCTCGATCTCCTCGGGCTTCGGCCGGGGCGTCAGAAGGCTTCCCAAGACGAGGCCGAGGAGAGAGGCGGCGAGGGCGGGGTAAATCAGGGGGATCCCCCAGGGGTCGCCGTCGGGGACCTTGGACGCCGGAAGGATCTTGGACAGGATGAAGAAGAGGACGGAGACGACCGTGCCGGCGATGATCGAAATCAGCCCTCCGGCCCGCGTCGCCCGCCTCCAGGTCAGGGCGGCGATGAGGGCCGGGGTGATGGCCACGCCGTAGATCGTGTAGGCGAAGAAGCTCATTTCCAGGACGCTCTTGAGTTGGGTCGCCAGGAGGAAGGCCAGCAGGCCGACGACGACGACGAGGACCTTCTGCAGCGCGACCATCTTCCGGGGGTCGGCGTCCCTCTTGAGGAACCGCTGGTAGATGTCCCGCATGAGGGTCGTCGAGGGCGAGAGGAGGTAGTTCATCCCCGTCGAGATGACGACGGCGCAAGCGGCGCCGAGAAGGAGGACGCCGATCGGGACGGGGACGAGCTGCTTGGCGGCCATGAGGACGACCTTGCCGCCGGCCTTCGGGACGCTGAGGTCGATCTGCCCCTGGAGCTTGCTGAAGGCGAAGACGGCGATGACGACGACGACGGTCTCGACGAAGATCGTCCCCAGCGTCCACCAGGCCACGGCCTTCTTGGCGTCCCTGGCCGACTTGGCGCTGTAGAATTTCTGGTACATGCTCTGGACGCCCATGAGGAGGAAGAGGGTCGAGAGGAAATAGCCGATGGCCTTGAGCCAGGGATGGGCCCCGAACTGGCTGTTGACGACCGCGAAATATCCCGGCTCGAGGGCCTCCTTGGCCGCGGCCGGGCCCCCGGCCGCGGCGACGACGAAGGGAACGGCCAGGAGGCAAGCCAGGACGATGATGATCCCGTTCGGGAGGTCGGTGTAGGCGATGGCGACCATCCCCCCAACGGCCGTGAAGAGGATGACGAAGGCCGCGGCGATGAACGTCCCCGTCGCCTCGGAGATCCGGCCGTCGGTGATGACGTTGAGGATGAAGCCGCCGGCGACGAACTGGTAGGAGACGATCGAGATGAAGGACAGGATCAGGGCGACCGCTCCGAAAAGACGAGCCGCCGGCCCGTAGCGGACTTCGAGGACGTCGCCGACCGTGTACTGGCCGAAGGTGTGGATCTTGGCCGCCAGGAAGTAGATCAGGATGATCCCGACCCAGGCCCCGGCGGCGAGCCAGAGGGCCGAAAACCCGGCCTTGGAGGCGAACTCGGCCCCGCTGATGAAGGTCCCCGACCCGATCCATGTGCAGATCAGGGTGAAGACCATGACCTGCCACTTCAAGCTCCGGCCGGCGACCTGGAAGTCGTCCTGGCTCTTGACCCTCCGGGCCCGATAGAAGTTGAAACCCGTCAGGACGAGGAGATAAGCGAAAATGACGGCGATGTAGATCGACATCCCGACTCCTTTCCGATGAGATCACCGCCGGCGCTTGAAGCGGAGGCGGAGATAAACCCAGGCCATGACGAGATGGCGCTTGAGGTCTCCCCAGGACCGGATGTGTTTGAGGGCTCGGGGGGCCTTCCTCAACGGGGTGGTCCTCCCGGCGCTGAACGACCAGCGAAGGACGAGCTCGGCGATCTGGCCCCACCGAAGCTTGTCGACGTAAAGAGGGACGTCGCCTTGGGCGAGGGGAAGGGTAACGACCCCCTTC
>VGJF01000217.1 GCA_016867585.1 Candidatus Aminicenantota bacterium
TACGGGAACGTCGGATATTACGAAGCCCTCAACTTCATCGACGGCCGAAACAGCCTGGCCGACATCTTCCGGGCGTTGGAGGCGGAACTCTGGAGCGAAGACTATTCCCCGTCCCATCGGCTCGGGTACGAGGAGTTCCTCAACTTCTTCCGCCTTCTCGAGGACGCCGGGGTGGCAACCTTGAAAACCACCCCCCCTTAACCGGGATGGAAATCGCCGTCGCTCATTCGAGAATGGTCAATTTCGCCGTCGCTTCCGCGGATGTCCGGCCGATCTGATCCGTGATTTTCACGTGGAGGAGGTAATCTCCGGGCTCGACCTGGGCGAGGGGGACGGGAATTCCCGAGACGATGGCCTGGCCCTGCGGGACTTCATGTTCCAGCAGCTGCTCCGGGAGCCGGTAGGTTCGGACGGATGACTTCAGGCTGATTTCCTGGACGAGCCTGACGCGCCGGTCGGATGTCGCCGCGTTATAGATTTGAAAGGCGATGTTGAGAGCGTCCGTTTTATTGAAGCGGCCGTCCTTCTTGGGGACGGCCAGGTACTGGCCGAAATTGAAGGCGGAAAACTCAGCGGCCCCCGCGGTTATGGATTCCACGCGGTCGGAGAGAATAAGGCTTCCTAATGCGAGCCCCTCCCTCCAGAAGTCGGGCACGTCGAGATCTTTCTTGAGGACGGCGTACTTGCCGGATGAAGCGTCCTTGATAGCGGAAACGATCTCATATCGGGCGGGAGACAGGGGAAGGACGACCAGCGCGAAGTCCTCGCCCTTTTTCAGCCGGACTTGCCGTCGATATTCCTGCGTTTTCCCGTCGGCCGAGACAACCTTCCCAAAGAGGACCGCCGTGTCGAAGCCGGTTTCTTCCCGGCCGAAAAAATTGACCAGGGTCAGGCTGGTTTTGCCTTCCTCGGCTTTTGCGTAGAACACGGCCGTGTCGAATGGAATCCCTCCGCCTTCGGATCCCCCCGCTGAAGCCTTTTCCAGGATCTCTTTCTCGAACCCTCGGGATTCCTCCCCCGGCGGCTTGCGATAATCGGGGACCTCGTTCAAGCCCGGATGTTGGATCGTCCGATAGGCGTATTCATCCATCGCCTGGAGGGCGGTTCGGGAGGTCAGGTTCTGATTGAGGGCAAAACCGATATCCTGGACGGGATCGAAGACCACCGTGAACTCCGAATCGATTTTAAGGTGGGGGATCGGATCATAAACCCACGTCTCGGGATTAGCCGTGCGCTCCCTCGGCAGGCCGAAGAAGAGGAGGACTTTTCCGACATCCGTCTTCCAGCCCATGTCCTGGCCTCGAGAATATTGACGGTTGACATAAGCCAGGTTGGCGTAATAGGCGTCCTTGAACTCGTTGGCTTCGGTCAGTGGGGTCGGGTCGCGCTTGGCCCAGAAGAGGGCGATGAACTCGTTCCTCTCTTTATCGCTCTTCAGCTTCTTGAAATCCCTGATTTCCTCGGGCGTGATCAGCCAATAGACTTCGTCGCTCAGCCACTTTCTGTAATTTATTTTTTCGGCGGCGAAAAAGAGGGTCGGTCCGAGAAAGAAGAAGCCAAGGAAAACCGAGAAAAAATCAAAAATATTTTTTTTCATTTTATCGGCTTTGAACTTGCCGTATTCAAATTAACAGATTAGAAGCCAGAAACAAAGGGGGAGGAGAAAAAAATTCTCTCCTCCCTGGTTTGAGGATTCAGTAGATGATCCGAATCGTCATTTGGAAGGTGCGCGGCGTTTTCATGGAATAACGCCTTCCGTAAAGAACGCCATATTCCGTGCCCAGTTCTCCGCTTCCGCCGTAATTATTGGCGGCGTTGAAGACATCCAATCCGACGCCGAACGTAAAGCCTTTATACCGAAACTGTTTTTCCATTCTTAGGTCCAGGTTGCTGACCGAGTCAGCCTGCTTAGAACCGACGGGATTGAGATATATGTAAGGATACATGCGGTAGCTGGGAGGCATGATGATGACTTGATCATCCATATACCGACCCGACATTAAGGTATACATGGCTGAAAGGCTGACATCCAGGGGAAGAAGCACATTTCCCTGGAGGATGAACTGGTGAGGCAGTTGCCAGCCTCTTTCGCCATAAGCATTGATGTTCCGGTTGGGATCCAAGGGGCTCGCCCCTGAATAGGAGCCGTCCGTATTCCCCGTCACCCTGTGGTAGCAATAGGAAGCCATCATCTGCCAGCGATTTGAGTATTTCTTGCTGAAGCGCAGTTCCAGGGCCCGGTCCTTGTAAACGGGATCCCAGGTCATCCAGGGAGGGTTTCCTTTTCCGTAATTGATAAGCGCTCTTTGAGTTCCCCTGTAGACCAAACTGAAGATCTCGATCGGCCCCTTGTCATCAGCCGTGCCGGTTAAGCCGTCCGGCCCAGGATTCGCTGCCGTATAAGGGCCCCAGACGTCATCGGTATATAAAACATACATGGCATCGCCCAGCTCCCGCCACCAGAAATTGACCGCCAAGGAGGCATCGCGGAAAAGCTCTCTCTCGTAGCCGCCGCTAATTTCCCAAACATTCGGCTGATTGATGTCAGATGGAACGCCGATCTGGGCAACCGCCGTGTACGGGATTGCGGGCGTCGTCATATCCCATTGTTGAGTCGCCGCGTTCCAGACGTATTGGGCACCTCCGTCATAGCGATGCTCGAAACTGCCGAACCAGTTCCGGCTCAACGGTTCAAAGTAGCGCGAGTAGCTCAGTTTGACGATGTTTTTGCGGTCGCCGAGCAAATCGTAACTGATTCCCAAACGGGGGGCGATGGCCAGGCTGTTGTAAACGGTCCCTCTTGGAGAAGACTCCGATGGAAAATAAAAGCGCAGGTGGTTAATACGCGTTCCGAGATTAAAGGTCAGACGGTCCGTCAGGCTCCACCGGTCCTGGACAAAACCGATGGCGTTGCCGACGTAGGTGTCTTGGTACCAGCGCAAGCGGTCTTGGGCGGTGCGGGGAACGCCGTTGTAATAGTATTCGATTCTGTTGCCTGGCGCCTTCCTGTCCCAGAGGATCTTGTGATAGAGATATTCCAGGCCGAGCTTAAAATCGTGCGATCCCTTGATGAATTCGGGAACGTAATGGGAAAGATGGGCGTTGCCGTGGTAATTCCAACAGACCGTGGCCGTGGCGTCGGTATAATTGTTGATGTACTTCCTCAGGTACTGGTCATATATGCCCGGGGTATCCAACCCTCCGTGCGGCATGACTCCGCTAAAGTAGTAATTGTACCCGGCTTTCACGTCGAGGAAAGTCGTGGCCGAAAAGATCGACGTCCAATTCAGGCTTCCAAACCAGTTCACGGTATCAGAATCGACGCCGACATCCGGATTCAGAACCGAAATGGCACCATTGGTGCTTGATGAAAAATTGCGGTTGACCGTCAGGTTGAACTTATTGGAGTTATTGAGTTGGAAAGTGAGCTTCAAAAAACCGTTTTTAACCAGAGAATCCTTGCTTTTATCCAGACCGCTAATCGGGGTTTTTTTCGTTTTGTATTCCCCGGCGATGAAAAACCACAGCTTGTCATGGAAGATTTTTCCTCCAAGCTGCGAACTGATATCGAAAAATGGAATCGTGGCATAAACTTGATCGGCCAAGGAAGGGGAATACCACTCCTCGAGCGGCGGTTTCTTGGCGTTCTGGCTGTTCCATTTTTTCCCGTAATACGTGACCTCGTTGAAGGTGGAGAATTTATTCGATCCGGATTTTGTGATCGTGGACAACACGGCCCCGCTGAATTCGCCGTATTCCGCCGGCAGTCCGAGGCTCTGGACGGTTGCTTCCTTGATGATGCGCATATCCGGAGCATATCCTGCCGAGGCAAACATGGCGGAGAAGACATTGATGCCGTCGTTCATCCAGGCATGGCCCTGGTAGTTGTAGCTCTGGGTAATTCCCGGCGCCAGGGACATGATCATGGACCAGCTCGTTTTTCCCGGCAGGGCGTTCAGCAATTCGTCGGTGTAGATGATTGGCTTGGGCTGGGAGCTCTTGACGTCGATGGTGGGGATTTCGGCGATGACTTCGATTTCCTGGGCGACCGCGGCCTGGACCATCTTGAAATCGGAAATGAGCGTGAATCCGGCGTGAAGCGAGATGCCTTCCCTGACCATGGTCTTGAATCCGGACAGGGCGGCCGTGACCTTATATGTCCCGACCGGCAGGGAGCGGAACCTGTAGAGGCCGCGGGCATCGGTCACCATGGTCCGAGGGCCTCCGATCAAATAATTCCCTTCGATGGTGACCTCGGCTCCGGGGAGGGCTTCGCCCGATGGTTCGGTGACCGTTCCCCGGATTTCTCCGGATTCCCTGATCTGGGAAAAGGCCGGACCGGCGACGATGATCATCCCGAGACACAGGAGAAACAAGGCCTGACGTCCGTGGTTCATTTTCTTTCCTCCTTGATAGTCCGATTCATCGGCCATCTTTCGACATAGGCTTTGTCCGCCTCTCTCTTTCTGAGCTTCTGGGCCGCCCGGCCCAGCCGGCGGATCCCCTCCTCAATTCGGCCCTCGCTGAGGTAGGTGAAGCTCAACCTCAACCATTCGTCGTGATTGCCCTGGGGAGCGAACGTCTTTCCCGCGATGAAGACGACTTTTTCATAAATGGCTTCCCGGAGAAGGTCCAGGGCGTTCAGCCCGCCGATGAGGCGGCACCACAGACAGATCCCGCCGGCGGGGGCATTCCAGGAGAAGATATCGGGGCAGTGTTCCGAAAGGGCGGATGTCATCAAATTCCTTTTTCGGGCATAGATTTTTCTTATTTTCTGAAGATGGTTTTCCAGCAACCCCTCCCTGATGAATTCATTGAAGGCGTACTGTTGAATGGAGCTGGTGTGGAGGTCGATGAGGTACTTGATCGAGGTGAGCCGCTTGATCACCGGCCTGCAGGCCGCCACCCATCCGACCCGCAAGGACTGAAAAAGGATCTTGGAAAACGTCCCGACGTAGATGACGCTGTCGAACGTGTCCAGCGACTTCAAGGCCGGCGGCGGGATGATGTCATAGTAGAGCTTGCTGTAAGGGTCTTCCTCGACGATGGGGACGCTGTGCTTTTTAGCCAAGTCCAGGAGCTTGAGGCGTCTTTCCAAGCTGAGCACCGTCCCGCTGGGGTTTTGAAACGTCGGGATGGTGTAAATGAGCTTGACTTTTTGCCGGCCGAGGAGGTTTTCAAGGACGTCCACACGCATCCCCTGATTGTCTATCGGAATGTCGACGATTTTCGCCTGGGCGGCGCGGAAGGCCGTGAGTCCGTTCGCCGAGGTCGGATTTTCCACAACGACGACATCTCCGGGAGTGAGAAGCGATTTGCTGATGATGTACAGGGCCTGGACGGCTCCCGATGTAATCAGGACTTCATCCGGCCCTATCGGCTTTCCTTCGGGAATGGTCCAGTCGGCGAGCACCTCCCTCAGGGGATAATAACCTTCCGAGGGCAAGACTTGGAGAATGGTTTTCAGGTTCTTATCGACGGCCTTGTCGAGGATGTTCTTGAGGTCGACAAGGGGAAAGTGCTCGGGATCGGGAACGGCGATCCCCAAGGAAATGAACTCGTCCTGGGCGTACGGCGAAACAAAATCCTCGAAAAAGGAGAGCGTCTCCACCTTGGGGGCGGCGACGAAGAATTCCGACCAGTTCATGGGCTGGGGGCCGTAAACGGATTCCTTGTCCGGGTTCTTCTTGCTGACGACCGTTCCCCGCCCGACATGGGAGTGAATCAATCCTTCGGCGATGAGCTCGTTATAGGCCGTGACGACCGTGCTTCG
>VGJF01000218.1 GCA_016867585.1 Candidatus Aminicenantota bacterium
TAATATGTGTATCTATATTTCTGGAGAAAATATCTATTCCGAAAATCGTATCTTATGGAATATCATCAAGATGGCTTTCGAGGCTGGCCTGAAATGTGCCTATCGGTGTCAAACTCGGGCCTGATAATTTCATCCTTGGGCAAATTAGTTAGCTAATAATTTTTCCTATGGGCAAATATTCTTGACATTAATTGAAAGCCGTCTTAGAATAGAAGCATGTTGAGGGAAAGATATCTGACCGAACCCGTGGAGGAAGACCTTCATGAAAAAATGGTCTTCGTCGGCGGCGCCCGCCAGGTTGGAAAGACGACGTTTGCCGTCGACCTTCTGGGAAAGCGCTTCCGTTCACCGGCTTATTTCAACTGGGACAATAGGACCGACCGGCGCGAGATCATGGCTTCGCGTTGGCCCGGCGATGCCGACCTGATCATTCTGGACGAAATCCACAAGCTGCGAGGCTGGAAAGGCATGCTGAAGGGAGAGTATGACAAACTCAAGGACATATATCGATTTCTCGTGACGGGCAGCGCCAGGTTGGATGTCGTCCGCCGCGGCGGGGATTCCCTCCAGGGGCGTTATCACTATTATCGTTTGCATCCTTTTTCTTTGGCGGAGGTTCTCGGCCGCCCCGGCGCGGCCAAACCCTTCGAGGAGATCCCGATCGGCCCGTCCGGGTCGGTGCCCGAGCTCGACGACCTGATGGAATTCGGCGGCTTTCCCGAGCCCCTGTTCCGCCAGAACGAACGATTCCTCCGGCGATGGCATAATGAAAAAATCGAGCGGATGTTCCGAGATGATATTCTGAGCATCGAGCAGATTCGCGACCTCGGCCGGATGAAAATCTTGGGCGACCTGCTGCCCGAGCGCGTCGGATCACTGTTTTCGACGAACGCCGTTCGGGAGGATCTTGACGCGGGATTCAAGGCCGTCTCCAACTGGCTGTCCGTCCTCGAATCTTTCTATTATCTTTTCCGGATCAGGCCTTTCGTGCACCGCTGGATCCGGTCGATCAAAAAAGAGCCGAAGCTCTATCTTTGGGATTGGTCGGAAGTCCCGGAGCAGGCGGCTCGCTTCGAAAACCTGGTGGCCGGCCATCTGCTCAAATTCTGCCATCTTCTCTATGACCGGGACGGGATCAAGGCGGAACTTTCCTTCCTCAGGGATGTCGACAAGAAAGAATTGGATTTTCTCGTCACAATCGACCGGAAACCGTGGTTCGCCGTGGAGGCGAAGCTTGCGGACGAAAACGTGCCGCCGGCCATCCCCTATTTTCAGGAAAAGCTGAAGATTCCCTTCGTCTACCAGGTGACGAGAAAAAGCGGCGTCCATCGGTTCGCCCGAGGCGTTCGGATTGTTTCGGCGGGTCGCTTCCTCGCCGGACTTGTATAATCGGATTTCCCGGACAATTGCCTCTTTGGGAGACGAGTAGCACGTGTTTATCCCCTCTCCGAGCCGTGTTATAATCCCGCCCGCCGAGGATGAACAAGCATCTCGAACGGGCGCTGCTCGGAGCCTTTCTTCTGGCCGTCCTGTCCTCCGTGGCCGCCTCGATCTCGCTCGAACAGTCCTTCCTGGCCGTTGCCGCCATCCTCTGGATCGTCCTTCTCGTCCAAAAGAGGCGACGGCTCGAAGTTCCGGCCTTTTTCTGGCCGCTTCTCGTCTACGCCGGAGTCTCCCTTCTCTCCTCGGCCTTTTCCGTCAACCCGGGGATGAGCTTCACGGACTCGGGCGAGCTCGCCCTGTTCCTCGCCGTCCCCGTCGCCCTGGCCGCCCTGCGCCGGAGGACCGACCTCGAGCTCGCCCTCGGGGCGCTGCTCGTCTCGTCCTTCGTCAACACCGTCCACGCCCTCGGCTACCAGGTCCTGAAGGCCGGGCCGGACGAGCGGGTCGAAGGCTTCATGGCCCACTACATGACCCAGGCCGGCCTCCTGGCCGTTTTCGCCGCCTTCGCCCTGGGGATCGTCCTGTTCCGGAGCGGCTGGACGCGGATCGCCTGGGCCGCCGGGTTCTTCCTGGCCGCCGCGGCCCTTTTCATCACCTACACCCGGAGCTCCTGGATCGGGCTGGGCGTCGCTTTCTGCGCCGTCCTCTTGTTCTGGAAGCCGAAGGCCCTCGCCCTCGTCCCGGTCCTGGCCGGCCTCGCCTATCTCGCCGCCCCCCAGCCGGTCAAAACCCGGGCCGTCGACGCCTTCACCGGCCGCAACATCTCCAACACGGCCCGGGTCCAGTACGCCAAGGCCGGGTTCAAGATCGCGGTCGACTATCTCCCCTTCGGGACGGGTCCGGACACGGTGGACATGGTTTTCCAGAACCCGAAATACGGGCTCGGCGAGTTTGCCAAGCGGAATGTCCATCTCCACAGCAACGTCGTCCAGATCGCCGCCGAGCGGGGGCCGTTCTCCCTGGCCGCCTGGCTGGCTTTCGTCGTCCTGGCCTTCTCCGGGCTGTGGAAGATCGCCCGCCGGAACCCGAGAATCCCCGGCGACGGGACGGCCGAGGGGAGGGCTTTGGCCGTCGGGGCGCTGGCCGCCCTGTCGGCCTTCTTCGTCGCCGGCTTCTTCGAGTATAACTTCGGCGACTCGGAGATCACCCTTCTGCTTCTCGTCGTTTTGACCTTGCCGTTCGCTTCCCGGCTACTTGTAAAAGGCGGCGATTGAGTTGACGACGAAATCCTTCTGATCGGCGGTGAGTTCGGGATAGATGGGCAGCGAGAGGACGGCCCGGGACGCTTCTTCCGAGACCGGGAAATCCCCCTCCCGGCAGCCCAGCTCGGCGAAACACTCCTGGAGATGGAGGGGGACCGGATAATAGACTTCGGTCCCGATGCCGCGCTCCTTGAGGAAGGCCTGGAGCTTGTCCCGGTCCTTCACCCGAAGAGTGTATTGGTTGTAAATGTGGTGATGCCGGTCGCCGCCGGACTCATAAACGGCCGCCGGCGGGACGACAAGGCCCCTCGCGACGAGGCCGGATGAGGCCAGCTTCCGGCCGTAGTCGGCGGCGTTCGCCTGCCGCCCGGACGACCAGTCGTCGAGATGGCCGAGCTTGACCAGGAGCACGGCGGCCTGGAGGGCGTCCAGGCGGAAATTGCCGCCGACGAAGCGGTGATGGTACTTGACGGCCGAGCCGTGGACCCGGAGCATCTTGACCTTTTCGAAGAGGGCCTTGTCGTTCGTGACGACCATCCCCCCGTCGCCGAAGCCGCCGAGGTTCTTCGAGGGGAAGAAGGAGAAGATGCCGAGCTCGCCTATCGAGCCGGCCCTCCGTCCTTTGTACTCCGCCCCGATCGATTGGGCCGCGTCCTCGATGACCGGGACGCCGCGGCGGCGGGTGATTTCCAGGACGGCGTCCATGTCGACGCACTGGCCGAAGAGATGGACGGGGATGACGGCCTTCGTCCTGGGGGTCAGGGCCCTTTCGAGCCGGCCCGGGTCGAGGTTGAAGGTCACCGGGTCGATGTCGACGAAGACCGGCCTGGCCCCCAGGCGGGAGATCGCCCCGGCGGTCGAGAAGAAGGTGAACGGCGTCGTGACGACCTCGTCCCCGGCCTTGACGTCCAGGGCCATCAGGGAGACGAGAAGGGCGTCCGTTCCCGAAGACACCCCGACGGCGAAGGCCGCGCCCGAATACTCGGCCACGGCCTTCTCGAGCTCGGCGACCTTCGGGCCCATGATGAAAACCTGGGATTCGAGGACGGCGTCGATGACCGGACGGAGCTCGTCCTTGATCGCCTGGTACTGGGCTTTGAGATCGAGGAGCGGAACTTTCATGTCGGCCTCTTTCGACAAAAAAAGCATTCTATTCCCGCCCGTCCCCCGCGTCAACTAAATTCATTTAATTAGTTGATAATGCGTGATATAATCCGAGCCCGGCGATGAAAATAAGGCGCGTTTGGCGATATGTCCTCCCGGCCGCGGCCGCCGTCTATGCGGCCTGGCTGGGGTCCCAGGCGGCCTCCTACGAGCGCTACGTCTCGGCCCCCGCCGCGACCGCGGGCTCGCCCGAACCGCCTTCGGCGGCCGAGCTCCGGGGGGCCTACCATATCCATTCCCGGCATTCGGACGGGCGAAAGACGGCCGACTGGATCGTCCGGACGGCCTCGCGGGCCGGGCTGGACTTCATCATCCTGACCGACCACGGATCCCCCAACCGCGCCTCCCTGGCCGCCGAAGGTTGGAAGGACGGCCTCCTCGTCCTCGCCGGTTCCGAGCTGTCCTCGAGCCGCGGCCACCTCGTCGCCCTGGCCTTCGACCCTCCGGCCCGGCCTTTCTCCCAAAATGCGGCCATGGCCGCCCGGGAGATCGACCTGCTCGGCGGGTTCACGATCATCGCCCACCCCTACTCCAAGACGCGCTGGTCCTGGGGCGAGACCAGCGCCCATGACGGCCTCGAGATCATGGACTCCGACAGCATGGCCAGGCGAAACTGGCCCCGGGTCGCGGCCCGCCTGCCCCTCCTCCTCGTCAAGCCGCAGGCCGTCTTGCTCAAAGCCCTGACCCGGCCCGAAGAGCAGATCCGGATGTGGGACCGGATGCTCGAGAGCGGGCCGGCCCTGGGCTTCTACAGCGTCGACGCCCACTTCCTCTACCGGCCCGCCTTCGGCCTTCTCCGTCTCCACGTCCTCCTCGACCGGCCCCTGGCCGGAGAGTTCGCCGAAGCCCGGGCCCAGGTCTTCGCCGCCCTGCGCGACGGCCGGTTCTTCAACGCCGTCGACGCGGCCGCCGACCCGGCAGGCTTTCGCTTCTGGCTCGACGCCGACGGCGCCCTTCGCCTCCGGGCGCCGTTTTCCTTCGCCCATGAAATCCGGCTCATCCGGGACGGCCGGCCCGCGGCCGAGCCAGTCGAAAAGGCCCTGGCCCTTCCCGCCGCAGAGCCGGGAACCTACCGGGCCGAGGTCTACCTCCGCGAGCGCACCCCGCTCGGCCGGGACGTCCCCTGGATCATGTCCAACTCCCTGATCGTCCCGGGGCGATGAAAGGAAGCCCGATGAACCCCATCCCCCTGAGCCCCAAGCGGGCCGAGGCCGCCGTCCGCGCCTTCAAGGGCAAGCGGCTTCTCGTCCTGGGCGACATCATGCTCGACAAGTACATCTGGGGCGGCGTCAGCCGGATCTCGCCCGAGGCGCCCGTCCCCGTCGTCGAAGTCCAAAAGAGCACCTCGGCCCTGGGCGGGGCGGGCAACGTCGGCCAGAACCTCGCCGCCCTGGGGGCTTCGCCCCTCCTCGTCGGTGTCGTCGGCGACGACCCCGAGGGGGCCTGGATCAGGAAACGTCTCGGCGAAAGCCGGGGCATCGTCGTCGACCCGGACCGGCCGACGACGGTCAAGACGCGGATCATCGCCCATCACCAGCAGGTCGTCCGGGTCGACCAGGAGCGGAAGCAGCCCTTCGCCCCGGCGACCGAGGCCAAGATCGCCCAAATCCTCAGGCGCGAAAAGGCCGAGGGGATCCTCATCTCCGACTACAACAAGGGCGTCGTCACGAAATCCCTCATGGCCGCCGTCCTCCCCCGGGCCCAGGCCGACGGCCGGCCGGTCTTCGTCGACCCCAAGGTCGAAAACTTCGCCCTCTACACCCCGGTCACCTTCCTCTCCCCGAATCACCACGAGGCCGAGCGGATCGTCAACCATCCCTGCCAGACCGAGGCCGAGGTCGAGCGGGCGGGGCGCGAGATCATGGGCCGGCTGGCGACCCTCTACCTCATCATCAAGCGGGGCGAACAGGGGATGTCGATCTTCGAGCGGGGCAAGACGCCCGTCCACAT
>VGJF01000219.1 GCA_016867585.1 Candidatus Aminicenantota bacterium
CGGCTTTCCGGCCTTCTCGGCCGGCTTCGGCCCGAAATCCCAGGCCGTCCCGGGCGGGATGACGGGGTCCTGGAAGGGCGCAGGGTAGGGGAAGAGCTCGTCGACGACGCCCTCTCCCATCGCCTCCTTGAGCCGCGTCAAGGCGAAATCCTTGTTCCCTCCGGTGAGGTCCAAGGCCATGTACTTGAGGATCAGGGCGCTGTTGAGAGGGGTCCAAGGCTCGGGCGCGTAGTCGAGGATCTTGTATTCGAGCGGATATCGGGGCTTCTTAAGGCTTCGGATGTAGGCGTTCACGCCCTCGCCGAAGGCCTCCAGGCTCTCCTTCAGATCGGCCTCGCCCTCGAGTCCTTTGAGAAGATTCTCGGCCGCCCGCGTCATCCCCAAGCGGCGATGGTAGCGGTCCTGGTCGAGGGCCCGCGGGCCGACGATCTCGGACAAGCGTCCTCCCGTGTACCGGGCGATGAATTCCATCTGCCAGAGACGGTCCCGGGCCATGATGTAGCCTTGGGCCATGTAGAGGTCGCGGTCGTTGCGGGCGAAGATGTGGGGGATGCGGAGGTCGTCCCAGACGACCTGGACCTCTTCCTTGAGCCCGGAAAGGTCGAGCTTTTTCGGGATTTTATCCGAGGAGGCGTTGTTCCGCCAGAATCCGGCGTAGGGGTTGGCCAGCTTCCCGATGGGGGGGACCATCCCGTGGGGCGTTTGGAGCGCCCAGACCGCGGCGGCCAGGACGGCGACGGAAACGACGGCTTTGACGTATCTCATGGGCTCCTCGCGTCCGGAGTGATTTCGATGGCCTGAACGATACTTCGCCTTGCCCGTCGTTGTCAATTCATCTCAGTGGAAAAAGAGGACGAAAATAGGGTAAAAAGAAGCCGATGTCGAGCCGGGCTCTCGTCGAGGGAATCATCGCCGGGCGCGCCGGCGAGCGCCGCGGTTTCTGGCTCGGCAATCCCCATCCGGACACCTGGCCGATCTACCACCGCTATTTCGGGACGAAGACCGAGGAGGAGCTTCGGCAAATGCTCGGCGACGACTTCCGCTGGATTTCCCCGCAGTTCTTTCCCTCGGGCTACCGGCATCCGGCGGGGAAGGGTCTCTTCGATGCCCGCGAATACAAGACCTTTCACGGCCAGGCCGGCCCCCTGGCCGAGGCGGAGACCGAGGCCGACGTCGAGGCTTTCGACTGGCCCGACCCCGATGATCTCAACTTCACGGAATGCCTGACGGCGCTCGAGGAAACCGGCGATTTCTACCGGGCCGGCGGCTTCTGGGCGCCGTTTTTCCACAACGTCATGGACCTTTTCGGGATGGAGGGCTATTTCGTCAAGATGCACACCCACCCGCGCGTCGTCGAGGCCGTGACCGCCCGCGTTTGCGGCTTCTACCTGGAGGCCAACCGGCGCTTCTTCCTCGCCGCCGGCGGCCTCATGGACGGCTATTTCTTCGGCAACGATTTCGGGACCCAGATCGACTGCCTCATCAGTCCGGCCCACTTCGACGCCTTCATCCTGCCTTGGTTCAAGAAATTCACAGACCAGGCCCATGCCTTCGGCTATCAGGTCATCCTCCACTCCTGCGGCTCGATCTATCGGGTCATCCCCCGACTCATCGAGGCCGGGGTCGAGGGCCTCCATCCGCTCCAGGCTCGGGCGGGAAACATGGAGGCCGAGCGGTTGTCTCGCGAGTTCAGGGGGAACATCGCTTTCCTCGGCGGGGTGGACACGCAGAGGCTGTTGGTCTATGCGAGCCCCTCCGAGGTCAGAGCCGAGGTCCGGCGTCTGCGCGATCTTTTCGGCCCGTGCTGGATCGTCAGCCCCAGCCACGAGGCCATTCTGCCCAACGTCCCGCCCGAGAACGTGGCGGCTATGGCCGAAGCCGCCCGCGAAAAATAGAAGGGGGCGAGCCGATGATTCGATAAACCTCTTCGAGGTCGGTTTCGGGCCAGTCCGGGCCGACGATCCCGTTGGTGATGTCGGCGTGGATGAAAAGGCCGCGACAGGTCTTGGCTTGGGCTTTGATTTTGGCGATGAAGTCGGCCATGCCGGCGAAGGTGATGTCACGATGGAGGCCGACGCGGCAGGCAAGAACGGTTCGTCCTCCGAACCTCTCGGCGACCGGGCCGAAGGGCGTCTCGCTCGCGCCGAACTCGAGTCCCCGCAATCCCCGGACTTTCGCCAGGCTGGCCATGAGGTGCGTCCAGTTGCCGCACGAATGGATGTAGACCCCGCCGAATTCGTCAGAGAGCCGGTTGAGATAGGGGACGCCGAACTCGTCGTGGAGGTCGGGCGAGAGCATGACCCCGGCGTCGTTGGCGACCGAAACGCCCATCCCGTCGGGAATCCAGGGCTGGAATCCGTTCGGGACGAATTCGGCTCCCATCCTCTTGACGAGCTTCCGCTGCTCGCGGATGAAAGAGATCATGAGGTCGGTCGCCATGTCGAGGAGGAGGCGGACTTCAGCCGGCCGGACGAGCAGCGCCTCGAGGAAATTCGTGTGGCCGAAGATCAAGGCGGCGTTGTCGACCGGTCCCTGGACGTCGGCCATCCGGATGGGATATCGGCCTTCCATCCTCTCGATGAAATAACGGGTGTAGTCCAGAATCCGGCCGAGGACGCCGTCCCGGATCGAGGGCATCTTGAGCTTCTTCACCCGAAGCGGGTCATCGCCTATGACCGGACGGACCGAGGGAAAGTCGTTCTCCCACCACACGACCTCCCCGCCGAAGGCCGACGGGATGGCGATGACGCCCAGCGTCGGGCAGAGGGCGGGGACGAAATCGCCCCGCAAACGGCTCTGCCCCTCGATCTCCTCGAGCTGCGCGGCCAGGAATTTTTCGGGGTCGAGAAGGCGCTTCCGGACGGTGTCCTTGCCTTCCGTCGAGAAGAGGGCGCTCCGGACGGGCGTCCCGCCTTTCAATTTCGGTCCCGTGAAGCCGACGAGAAACGCCGGCCGCTCCTCGTTTTCGAGCTTCCACAACCGCGTCAGAAAACGTTTCGAGATTTCGGGATTAGAGCTCATTCCATTGGAACCATAAATTGATGCCGTGTTCCCGAAAACGGCCCTTCGAATCCGAGTGATCGGAGCTTTTTTATTGGGTTGAAAGTCAATCGATCACCGGGGCGCGCCGGATCGCCGGGTTCGTCCAGACGTCGTTCTCGTCCGTGCTCGTCGAACTGAACTCGCTCAGGATCGCCCCCTCGTCCCCGGCCTGGAACCAGTGGAGGCTGTCGGGCGGGAGGGTGAACTGGTCGCCCGGCCGAAGGACAACTTCGTGCCACACGGTGAAGAAATTCTCGTCCCCCAGTGGGACGACCGCCTTCGGATTCGCCGCCGGCGGCGGCCCCGAGACATAGAGATAAACCTCGCCCCAGCGGCACCGGAACGTCTCCTCCTTGCCGGGATTCGACGCCTCGACGAAGGGATGGCGGTGCTCGGGGCAGGTCTGCCTCGGGAAGAGGATGATTTCCTTGGCGCAGGTCCGGGCCGTGTGGACGTAGACGACGATCTCGAATCCGTAACGGTCGATTTTGCCGAGCCCGAAATCGGCGACTTCCATCGCCGCCTCCTCGGCCGGGGTCAGGGCGATCCCGGCTCGGCGGCACATCTCCGCGGCCCGCTTCCGGGCGAGCTTGACGGTTTCGGCGTTCATACCTCCCCGATTATAGCCGATTTTTGGTACAATGAAAGACCGAGAGGTTCCCGATGATGACTCCGACGCGGCGCGAATTCATCGCCCGGGCCGTCCGCGGCGCCGGAGGGCTTTCTCTGGCCTGGCTCTCCTCCCCGGGGGCCGCCTTCTCCTCCGCCTCCCAGTCCGCCGACGACAAGGCCGCCTATCTCCGCCTGCCTTCCTCCGCCCTGGCCGAGAGGGCCGAGGCCCTCAAGGCCCGCTACAAGAACTGCGACCTCTGCCCCCGCGACTGCCGGGTCGACCGGACGCAGGGCGAAAAAGGGAAATGCCAGGCCTCCGACCGGGTCAAAATCTCGAGCGCTTTTCCCCATTTCGGCGAGGAGGCGCCGCTCGTCGGGCGGGGCGGGTCGGGAACGGTCTTTTTCAGCCACTGCGGCCTCCGCTGCCTCTACTGCCAGAACTCAGAGATCAGCTTCGAGGCCCACGGCGAAGAGATCTCCGAGCGCCGGCTGGCCGAGATCTTCCTCAAGCTCCAGGACATCGGCTGCCACAACATCAACTTCGTCACCCCGACCCATTTCCTGCCGAGCATCGTCCAGGCCGTCGCCTTCGCCAGGCCGCAAGGCCTGCGCCTTCCCCTGGTCTACAACACGAGCGGCTACGAGAGGGTCGAGATCCTCGCCCTCCTCGACGGAATCGTCGACATCTATCTGCCCGACTTCAAGTACGACTCGCCGGGGCCGGCGGCGAAGTATTCTAGCGAGGCCTACAATTATCCCCATTACGCCCGTCTCGCCCTCAAGGAGATGCACCGCCAGGTCGGCGAGCTCGCCCTCGACGGCCGCGGCGTGGCCAGGCGCGGCCTCATCATCCGCCATCTCATCCTCCCCAACCGCCTCGCCGGGACGAAGGGCTTCCTGAAGTTCGTCGCGGCCGAGCTCTCCAAGGGGACGGCCATAAACCTCATGCGCCAGTACAGGCCGGAATACAGGGCCAAGGAATTCCCCGAAATCAATCGGGTCCTCAAAACCGGCGAGTATACGGAAGCCCTGGGCTGGGCCCGCGAGCTGGGACTCACCCGATTCGACCTCTGAGAAAGGCGCCGGACCGCCCGGAGCCCGATGAAGGTCCTCATCACCGGAAGCAACGGCTTCATCGGCAGCCATTTGGCCGAGGCGCTTGCGCGGCGGGGCGACGATGTCTTTTGCCTCGTCCGCCGGACAAGCGACACTCGGGCCCTCGACGGCTTGAACATCCGCCGCGTGGTCGGCGACGTGCGCGACAAAGACTCCCTGCGGGCCGCCGTTCGCGGGATGGACCGCGTCTTCCACCTGGCCGCGGTCATCAGCGCTCCGGATTGGGATGCCTACTACCGGGCCAATGCCCTCGGGACGGAAAACCTCATCGACGCCTGCCTCGGGGGACAGCCCGTCCCGCGGAAATTCGTCTTCGTCTCGAGCATCTCGGCGGCCGGACCCAGTCCGCGCGGCGGCCGCCCGCTCCGCGAGTCGGACGAATGCCGCCCCGTTTCTCCCTACGGCCGGACGAAGCTCATGGCCGAGGAGATCGTCCTCGCCCGCGCCGGCCGTCTCCCGGTGACGATCGTCCGGCCGCCCAACGTCATCGGCCCCCGCCAGAGAGAGATCGTCCGGACGATCCGCCTCCTCGAACGGCGGATCCGGCCGCTTGTCGGCACGGACGAGACGCGGACGAGCCTGGCGGGCGTCGACGACGTCGTCCGGGCCCTGATCCTGGCGGCCGAGCATCCCCGCGCGGACGGCCAGATCTATTTCGTCACCGACGGCGGCGCGTATTCCTGGCGGGAGATCACCGCCGCCCTGGCCGATGGGCTGGGCCTGCGCGGCTTCGCCCTCCCGGTTCCTTATGCCGTCCAGTTGGGCGCTGCGGCCGCCGCCCAGACGGTCGCAAAGCTGGCCAAAAAGACGCCCGTCCTTTCGGTTCA
>VGJF01000220.1 GCA_016867585.1 Candidatus Aminicenantota bacterium
CGCTCGTGAGCTTGGCCCATGTTCTCCCGCCGTCGGTTGTCTTGAAAATCCCGCCGTTCGGGCCGCCGGAGTCGAACCTCCACGGCCGGCGGAGACGCTGCCAGAACGAGACATAGAGGATCTCGGGGTCGGTGGGGTGCATGACGAGGTCGATGGCCCCGGTTTTGCCGTCGTTGGGGAGCCCTCCGGCGAGCTTCGTCCAGGTCCGGCCGCCGTCGGTCGTCTTGAACAGGCCGCGATCGCCCGTGTATCCCCAGGGAGGACCCGAGGCGGCGACATAGACGATGTCCGGGTCGGTCGGGTGGGTCCGGATCTTGCCGATCGTCTGGGTCGCCTCGAGGCCCATCCTGGCGAACGTCTTCCCTCCGTCGGTCGATTTGTAGATCCCGTCGCCCCAGGAGATGCTGTTTCGGACGCATTCCTCGCCCGTCCCGACCCAGATGATGTCGGGATTTTTCTGGAAAATGGCGATGTCCCCGATCGAGGCCGAGCCGTAAGTGTCGAAAACCGGCTTCCAGGTCGTGCCGGCGTTCACGGACTTGAACACTCCGCCGGCCGCGCCGCCGACGAGGACATAGGTGAAGTCGCTTTCCAGGGCGTCGAAGGCCGAGATCCGGCCGATCATGTTGGCCGGCCCGATGTTGCGCCACTGGAGATGGTGGACGAAAGCCGGGCCGGATTCCTGAGGAGAGCCCTGGCCGTTGAAGGGGCCGGCCAGAAAGGCCGTCAGGATGAAAATGGACGCGGTCCGGAGCGCCGTCTTGACGGGATGGGGCATGGTTTCCTCCTTTGGGATGCCGGGATGGAAAAGCATTATAGCCAAAAGGGAAACGATGAGACAAGGCCTTTTGGGGGTGTGATACAATCTTGTTTTCATCGGAAGGCCGTTTCTGAAAAAACCATGTACCGACTGGCCGGGTCGAAGAGCCTTTACCTGAGGCAGCATGCCGACAATCCCGTCGACTGGCATCCCTGGGGGCCGGAAGCCTTCGCCAAGGCCTCCCAGGAGGACAAACCCGTTTTTCTTTCGATCGGGTATTCGTCCTGCCATTGGTGCCACGTCATGGAGGGCGAGTCCTTCAGGGACGCAGAGGTGGCCGGGCTCCTCAACGCCTCGTTCGTGGCCGTCAAGGTCGACCGGGAAGAGCGGCCCGACCTCGACCATCACTTCATGGCCGTTTGCCAGGCCTTGACGGGCGGCGGGGGCTGGCCGTTGACCGTCGTTCTGACCCCGGATCGAAAGCCTTTCTTCGCCGGGACGTATTTTCCCAAGACCGCCCGATCCGGCCGGCCGGGATTGATCGAGATCCTCCCGCGTCTTGCCGAGGCCTGGCGCTCGCGCCGGGCGGATGTCCTCCGGGCGGCCGGGGAGATCGTCAGGGCGACGGCGCCCTCCGACTCGCTCGGAGACGAGGGCGGCCTCCCCGGCGTCGGCCTCATCACCGCGGCCGCCGCCCGATTCGGCCGGGCCTATGATTCCGCGAACGGCGGATTCGGCGGCTCCCCCAAGTTCCCCTCGCCCCACGTTCTCATCTTTCTTCTTCGGGCCGCCCTGCGGACGGGCGATCCCGGGCCTAGGCGGATGGCCGAGGAAACGCTCGTCCGAATGCGCCGGGGCGGGATCTTCGACCATCTCGGCTTCGGCTTCCACCGGTATTCGACCGACGCCCGCTGGCGGGTTCCACATTTTGAAAAGATGCTCACCGACCAGGGGATGCTCCTCCTGGCCTGCGGCGATGCCTTCCAGGCGACGCAACAGGGCGTTTTTCGGGCGACGGCGGCCGAGATCGCGGACTATCTCCGACTCGTCATGACCTCGCCCGAAGGGGGATTCTATACGGCCGAAGACGCCGACGCGGAAGGGGAAGAAGGGGCGTTCTATCTCTGGACCGAGGACGAGATGAAGCGGATTCTCTCTCCCCGGGACGCGGCCTTCGCCCTCCGCCATTTCGGCGTCTCCGCCTCGGGGAATTTCGAGGACGCCGAGAATCCGGGGTCGGGGCGGAACGTCCTCTTCGAAGCCGTGCCGGCCGCGGGGGAAGAGGAAGAGCGGCGGTTGGGCCGCGTTCGCCGGAGCCTCTTTGCCGCCCGGGAACGCCGGCCTCGGCCGCTCAAGGACACGAAGATTCTGGCCGATGGAAACGGCCTGGCGATCGCCGGACTGGCCAAGGCCGCCGCGGCGGCGTTCTTGGATGATTACGCCTTCATGATCTGGGGGCTCATCGAGCTTTACGAAGCGGCCTTCGAGCCCGGACGGCTCGCCGAGGCCCTCTCCCTTGCCCGCCGGGCGGTCGATCTCTTCGAGGACCGGGCCCGAGGCGGCTTCTTTTTCACGGACGGGCGGGGATCCGACCTGCCGATCCGCCGCAAGGAAACCTATGACGGAGCTTATCCGAGCGGCAACGCGGCGATGATGTTGAACCTCCTGCGGCTCGGCCGGATGACCGGAGAGGTCCGGTTCGAGGATGCCGCCCGGCGGGCGGCCGAAGCCTTCGCCGGGCCGATCGTCCGTTACCCGACCTCTCACGCCCATTGGCTTTCGGGAATCGATTTCGCCGCGGGTCCCGGGCGGGAAGTCGTCGTTGTCGGCCGCCCCGGGGCCGCCGACGCCAAGGCCCTCCTGGCCGCCGTCCGCTCGGTCTATGACCCGAGGAGAACCGTCCTCTTCAAATCCGAGGGAGAAGAAGGAGCCGAAATCGCCCGCTTGGCGCCGTTTCTCGAAGAGATGAATTCCGTGGGCGGCCGGGCGGCGGCTTATGTCTGTTCGGGCTTCGCCTGCCGGACTCCGACGACCGACCCCGACGAATTCGCCGCCGAACTCAGGGCCCTCGCCGCCGGCAAGATCTAGAAATCGAAAACGAGACCGCCCAGGATTCGGATCCCGCCGAGGTCGACCATGTCGTCGAAGGGATCGGCCCAGAGGGCGGCGTATTTGGCCTCGGCGACCGCCGAAAATTTCCGGCTCAGCATGACCCTGAGTCCTCCCCCGAATAGAATGGAGACGTCCCGGGAGGAAAAATTGTTGGCTTGGACATACGGGCTTTCGATGTCCATGTCGAAAGCGAACAGGCCGGCCCCGATTTTAAAAAAAGGCCTGATCCGTCCCTTATCCCGGCCGTACAGAAGGAAAATATGGGTCCCCCTGACGGCGAGCCGGGATTCCTCGGCGAAAAGCCCGATCCTCGCCTCCTTGGAGTAGCCGGTTTCATGCTCGGCCCCGACCCAGAGGCCGGGGGAAATCCGGTAGCTCAGGGACGGGGTGAAGATCCATCCTCCCCCGTAGACCGACTCGAGGGTCTTGTCCTTGATCGTCCGCCATCCGGCGGAGAAGCCGGCCCGCCAGCGGTCCTCTTCAGCCGAGAACGCGGCCGCGGCGCAAAGGCCGATGAGGCCGACGAGGAGAGGACCGGCGTTTTTTTTCAAAACGCCTCTCAATGAACGCGGATTTCGGCGAAATCGCCTTCGCGGCCGTCGGCCAGGACGGCGGCGACGCGGTAAGCGTGAACGTCATCCCTCTTGAGCCCCCGGGAGTAGGCGACAAGATTCTGGGCTCCGGTCGAGACGAGGAACTGAAAATCCGCGATATCCTCCCCGATCTTCTTCCGGTAAACCCGGTATCCGGCCACGGGATTGGCCGGGTCGTTGTTCTTGGGATTAGGCAGCCAGAGGAGCCGGTCGACGTATTCCTTGAAAAAAGCGAAATTATTGACCAGCCGATCGCCCCGGAGATTCAATGGGGGAAAAATGGGGGGATAACCGGCGAAAGCCTTCAAACAGACGTTCGACAGGGCATAGGCCGGGGATTCATGGGCCACGAGGTCGCGCCAGGCCGATCCGTCGGGGCTGATGAAGCTTTCGCCGGATTTGGCCGAGAAGATTCCGGGGACTTCAGGCAGGGGATGTTCGAGCGGAATGGGGAAGATGTCGCCCGGAGTCCGAAGCTTGACGACGACGCTGAACCGCCGGTTCAAGGCCAGGGGAACGGCCTCGGGGAGAAGGACCGTCCGATATCCCGGAGCGGCGAGCGTCCCCGTCGTCCGGGCGGCCAAGGTCCCTCCCCGCGGCAGGTCCGGGGGAGGGTCGAGGTAGATCAGGATCTCATAAACGGCGCCCGGAACGTAGGCGTGGAAGGCGACCGCCCGGAGCGGATCTGGGCCGGAGGCGGCGAAGATATTGGCGAACCAGGCCGTTTCGTCGTCGAACCCGAGCCTGGCCGTGCAGCCGTTGGGGTCGTGCTGGTAGTTGACCGTCAAACCCGCGGCCGGTTCGGCCGTGAAGACGGCGTTGAGATGCCGGCGGGCGAAAAAGGCGTCATAATAGGAGACATAGAAGTATCCGAGCTCCCCCCAGGTCGAACCGCGGCTGTTCTTGCAGAGGAAGGCCCCGCTGCCCGGCGGGAGGCGGTTGAATTTCGTCCGGTCGAAATCGTCGTCCCACCCGGCGATGGCCACGGCCTGGGGATTCTCGGGAAGGTCCGGATTGTAGAACGCGGAGGTCGTCGGGTGATAGGCGGACGTCGGAAAGAACATTTCGGCGTAAACGGCCCCGTGCTCCATGACGGCCTGTTTGATCAGGCCGTTGTCCAAGGGGTCGGCCCGCGGCGGGATGAAGTAGACGTTCTGAACGTGTTTGACCGGGCTGGGCTCGGTCGGAGGAGGCGCGGCCATCCAGGGCGCTTCGTCCTCGGCGACCGGATCCGCCCAGCGGGCCATGGCGGCGACGTGGGCTTCGAGGTATCCGCGCCCGGCCCCGCTTCGGTCGAGATGGCTTTCCGAAAAAATCCACGTCTCCTCGGGTCTCAAGAATGATTCAAGGGAGGCCAAGGCCGCGAAGACCGTCGTCCCCGTCAAGGGCCACTGGTCCTTGACGGGGGTCATCTTGAACAGCTTGCGGAGATCATAGGAGGCGGGAGGCGGAGTCGAAGGTTGGAGAAACAGCCCTTGGAGCGAGCCGATGTCGACCGGGCTTGGAGCTCCGTTCTGCGGAAGGATGCCGTCGGCTCCGCCCCAGCGCCCTGTCCGGATGGTTTCGACATAGCGAAGATACTCTCGGCTCAATGGGGCGGCCGAGGTCTTGGGAAAGGACTCCGTCCGCGCTTCAGAGGCGGGAATCCGGCCCCAAAGGCCGACGGCGGCGATGATGAAAACCGCTTGGCGGGCTTTTTTTCGCATAAAAAACTCCCCTTCAACTATAGCACAGGGAATCGAACTCGGTCAAAAAGCCAGAGCCGCCCGCCGCTTCTTGAGACCATCGAAAAACTCGCGGCCGGGGCTGTCCGACGTCCCCCCGAGGACCAGGAAGATGGCGTCGGAAAAGGTTTCGACCCGGATCCGGAGTCCGTTCGTCGTTTCGGCCTCGAAGGCGTCCGGAGAATCGAAGCGGAGTTCCCGATAGGCCGGGCTTTTGGCAAAGGCGGCCCGGACGGCGGCCATCCGTTCCCCGGCCTCGGCCGGATTTGCGTATCTCAGGATGAACACGCGTGCGGCGCCGTCCCCTCCGACGGCGGCTTCCCGAAACTTGAAGACGTCCCGAGGGAAGAACGGATGGATGTTGAAGAGGCCGAGAGCTCCCCGGAGGTACTTCAGTCGAGGGCCG
>VGJF01000221.1 GCA_016867585.1 Candidatus Aminicenantota bacterium
GAAGATGATCTCTCCGGCAGCCGGGTCCGTGCCCGGAATCGAAACCGTGACGACCTCCATGTTGTACTTGACCTGGTTGGCGACGACCTTGGCCCGGACGGTGATTTTCTCATTCCGCATGAGCCGCTGCTTGAGGATGTCGCCCTCCCGGACCGGGAGCTGGAAGCCGAATTTCGGAAACGGCGGAGGCGTCGCCGGGGCGGCCGGTTTTTGAGCCGGCTCGGGCATGACCTCGCCGCGCTGGCCGGGGACACCCCCCCGTTGACCGGCTCCGCCCGAAGGCATCCGGCCCCTCCCGCCGAGGCTCGTCCAGCCCATCTGGAGCGGGTCGAAATACGGCCGGCTCATGGAGATGGCGACGATCCCGAGGGCCTCCTTCTGGACGCAGGCCAGGTTGTAAACCTGCCCCATCGAGCCCTCGGTGACGACGATCTTCCCGTCGACCTGGACCGCCTCGATTTCGGCCGGCGTCCCCCGGCCGACCCAAACGAGGTCGGCCGTGACGTCGGTCGTCGCGCTCCCGGAGGCCAGCATGGCGATCCCGTCCTCGATGGCCGCGATCTTGCGGAGGCCGGGCTTGACCTCCCAGAGCGAACCCTGGACGGCGTCCCATGTCTCGCCGGCCGGATACTTGATCAGCTCGGCATTCGTGAACCCCCAACGCCTCAAGCGGACGAGCATCGCCTCCGATTCCCAGAGCGTTCCGGCCCATTCCTCGGGGTGGCGGTCGCGCATGTAGGCGGCGATGTCCTGGATCGTGGACAGGGCGGCCTCGCCCGACGATTCGCCGACGATGAGGTCCATATGCTCCCGGGGAAGTAGGGTCCAGTACAGCCAGGGCGTGTGCTGGGCCGAGGCCCCGCCGACAAGGGCCATCAAAGTCAGGCCGATGAGAGCTCGTTTCATATCCATCCTCCTTGCGAAGAAAGGGGCATTCATTCTATATCTCGGGAAAAGGTTGGGTGATCGAGACCGCCTCGAGGCCCCCGAGATGGCGGGCCCCGTCCTCGGTGACGACCAGGCAGTCCTCGGTCCGGCAGCCGAACTCGCCGTAGATGTAGATTCCCGGCTCGTTCGAAAAGGTCATCCCCGGCTCGAGA
This sequence comes from Candidatus Aminicenantota bacterium, assembly GCA_016867585.1. Classification (GTDB taxonomy): domain Bacteria; phylum Acidobacteriota; class Aminicenantia; order Aminicenantales; family UBA4085; genus JAAZPG01. Next base: position 1,101 of record VGJF01000221.1, read on the forward strand.
TTGAGGGCGTTCCCCTTGACGAGATAGGGATATTCGTGCCCCTCGAGGCCGATGCCGTGGCCGAGCCGGTGGGCGAAATATTTATACCCCGGTCCGAAGCCCGCGTCTTCGATGACCTTGCGGGCCGCCGCGTCGACGGCTTGGCAGGCGACGCCGGGGCGAGCCGCCTTCAAGGCCGCCTCCTGGGATTTGCGGACAATGTCCCAGACCCTGGCCATCTTGTCCGTCGGCCGGCCGAAGACGACCGTCCGGGTGACGTCCGACCGGTAGCCTTCGACGCCGCATCCGCCGTCGACCATGACGATCATCCCTTCCTCGAGCGTCCGCGGCGTGCGAGAGCCGTGGGGGAAAGCCGTGTTCGGCCCGAACTGAGGGCCGCCCCCGCCGCTCACGCCCATCCGGCCGTGGGCGGAGGCGATGGACGAGGCAAGTTCGCGGGGCGTCATTCCCGCCCGGAGCCCGCGGAATGCCTCCCGGTAGGCCAGCTTGGTGATCCTGTTGGCCAGGTCCATGAAGGCGATTTCCTTGGCCGTTTTCGTCCCCCGGCAGCCTTCGGTGACGCCCGCCCCGTCGACAAGTTCGAGGCCGGGGGCGTCCGTCCGCAGGCCGTAGAACTGGAAGGCGCTGACGTTCGGGGCGAGGCCCAGGCGGCCGCCGGCCGCGCCCCAGTCCTTCATGATGCCGCCCACGAGGCCATAGGGGCTTTCATGCTCTTCCCAGATCCGGACGTCCTGGCCGGCGGGGACCGATTCCAAGGCCCGCTCGCGTTCGAAGGCCGGGCAAACCCAAACCGGAGCGCCCTTGGCGTTGAGGACGGCCCCGAACGTCCGCTCGCTCGCCCCCCAGGAGACGGAGGTGAAATAGACGAGGTTGGCCCCGCCCGGCAGAAACAAGCCGTCGAGGCCGCGGCGGGCCATCAACCGGCGGGCTTTCTCCTGCCGGGCCTCATAATCCTCCGGCTTGAGGGGCTCCACCCCGGCCAGCATGTTCTCGATCTCCGCTCCGGGCGGGGGGGTCGTCTGGCCGAGGGCCTCTCGAACAAACCCGGACAAGGCGACCGAGGCTCCTCCGGCTTTCAGGAAATCCCGACGCGAAACCATGGGCTCCTCCTTTTCCGGAGTTCCGGGACCGATGGCGGAACGTATACCACCCCTCCCCCGGGCTGTCAATCCGGCCCGAGGCGATCCGCAGTCATCCTCGGCCCCGTTCGTCCCTCGGCCCGGCCGCGTCTTCCTCCCCGGTCAACGCATCGCGCCCAGGAATTTCTGGAAGGCCGATTTCTTCATCATCGCCCGCATGTCCTGGAATTGCCGGAGGAGCTGGTTGACCTCCTGCACCGGGCGCCCGCTGCCGCGGGCGATCCGCAGGCGCCGGCTGCCGTTGATTATCTTCGGGTTCAGCCTTTCGGCCGGGGTCATGGCGTTGATGATGGCTTCGAAGTGGAGAAGCTTCCGGTCGTCGACCTGGATTCCGGCGAGCTTTTTGAAGGGCCCCGTCCCCGGGAGATGGCCGAGAAGGCCGGACAGCGAGCCCATCCTCTTGATCTGCCGGAGCTGGGAGCGGAAGTCCTCGAAGGTGAACTCCTGCCTCCGGATCTTGCGGGCGATCTCCTCGGCCTCCTTGAGGTCGGCCTCGGCTTCGGCCTTCTCGATGAGGCCGAGGATGTCGCCCATTCCCATGATCCGGGAGGCCATCCGGTCGGGATGGAAGACTTCGAGCTTATCGTACGTCTCGCCGACCCCGATGAATTTGACCGGCACGCCGGTCACGCTGACGACGGACAGGGCCGCCCCGCCGCGGGCGTCCCCGTCGAGCTTGGTCAGGATGATCGAGGTCAGGCCGATTCTCTCCTGGAAGGCCCGGGCGCTCTTGACCGCGTCCTGGCCGGTCATGGCGTCGCCGACGTATATCGTCTCCACGGGACGGAGGGCGCTCTTGAGAAAGGCGAGCTCGGCCATGAGGTCTTCGTCGATGTGAAGGCGGCCGGCCGTGTCGACGAGGAGAAGGTCGCAGCCCCGGTTGCGGGCGGAGGCCAGGAGGTCGTCCAAGGCCCGGCTCGGGTCGGCCATGGCCGAAGCGGACATCTCGTAGAAGGGCAGGCCCAGGGCGGCGGCGATCGTCCGGAGCTGGTCCTGGGCGGCCGGCCGCTTCACGTCGAAGGAGGCGAGCAGGGGGTGCCGTCCCTTCCCCGCGGCCCACTTGGCCAGCTTGCCGCAGGTCGTCGTCTTGCCCCCGCCTTGGAGGCCGACGAGGAGAAAGACCGACGGCCGGCCGCCGAATTCGAGGGGCTTGTCCGTCGTCCCCAGGACGGCCGTGAGCTCGTCGCGGACGATCTTGATGACCTGTTGGGCCGGAGTCAGGCTGTCGAGGACGGACTGGTCCAGGGCCTTGGCCCTGATCCGGGCCTCGAAGTCCTTGACGACTTTGTAGTTGACGTCGGCCTCGAGGAGGGCGAGACGGATCTGCTTGAGGGCCTCGGCCATGTTCTTCTCGGTGATCCGGCCCTCGCCCCGGAGGAACTTCATGACCTTCTGCAGGCGTTCGGATAGCTGGTCGAACATCGCTTCTCCCGGTCCCCGATTATACCTTATCTGAATTTTGAATTTCCGGATGTCCCGGCGATGGCCCGATTCCGTTCATCAAAACGGGGAGAAGGCGCCTCGCGCTTCCTGGAAACGCGGCCGCGATTTTGCTAAACTGCAGCCATGTCCCAACGGAAAATCATCCCCCTGATGCTGATGACGGCCTTCTCGTCCGGCCTGGCCCTCGAACCTCCGACCCGGGCCGAAATCGAGCAATACCTGAAGGACGGCTCCTTCGCCTGGAGGCTCAAGAACGCCCTGGCCCTGGGCAACCATCTCGTCGAACCGGCCCTCGTCGAAAACCTCCGGCTTCGCCTCGAGGCCCTCCGGACCGGCGGAGACCGCCGGCCCCGGCGGGAGGCCGGCGCCGCCGAGCTGCCGTCCGGTCGGAAGGGCGGCCTTCCGACCAAGGGGAACGTCAAGGTCTTCGCCCTCCTCATCGATTTTCCGGACTATCCCGCGACCCAGACCCGGGAGATCATCGACGCGCGCCTTTTCGGCGACGGAGACATCGATTACCCCCGGGAGAGCCTGCGGAACTACTACCGGCGGGCCTCCTACGACATGCTTGAAATCGGGGGAACGACCTTGGGCTGGTACCGGCCGTCCTTCACCCGGGCGAGCCTGCCGATGACGACGGCCTCCCGGGAGAGCCTCATCCGGGAAGCCCTCGAGGCCTACGACCGGGCCGGGCATGATTTTTCGGTCTACGACAACGACAAGAACGGGGTCATCGATTATTTCCTGGTCATCTGGACCGGCCCGGACAACGGCTGGAGCAACTTCTGGTGGGGGTACCAGACATCCTGGTCGACCTCGAGCACCTTCCAGCTCGACGGCAAAAAGCTGGCCTCGGCGAAATATTCCTGGCAGTGGGAGTCGCGCCCCTACGGGACCTCGCCTTTCCGGGCCTACGTCACCATCCACGAGACCGGACACGCCCTCGGCCTGCCCGATTACTACGACTACGACGACGCCGTGGGGCCGAGGGGCGGCCTTGGAGGCCTGGACATGATGGACGCCGGCCGCGGCGACCACAATGCCTTCAGCAAGATGCTTCTGGACTGGATCACCCCCCAGATCTTCAATTACGGAACCCGCGGGCAAATCCTGGCCGCCTCGGCCGTCAGCCCGGAAGCCTTGATCCTCATGCCCGAGTTCCGGACGACCCGGCCTTTCGACGAATTCTTCATCGTCCAGAACCGCCACCGCCTTCTCAACGACTCGACCCTCCCCGGCGACGGGATTCTCATCTGGCACGTCGACGCCCGGCTCAACGCCGCCGGGACGAATTTCCTCTACAACAACTCCTACAGCGACTACAAGCTCATCCGCCTCATGGAGGCCGACGGCCTGGAGGAAATCGAGAGGGGCTGGGCGGCCGACGCCGAAGACTATTACCTCCCCGGCCGGGAATTCACCCCCTTCAGCAGGCCCGACAGCCACCGGTACGACGGAACGGACTCGGGCGTTTCGGCCCTGGATATCTCCCCCCCGGGCGCCTCGATGACCTTCACCGCCGACATCCATTATTCCCTCCTTCCGCCGCTCGCGCCCGCCCTCAGGCGCCTGGAAAGCGACTTTCTCTTTTTCCGGGAATACATCAACAGATTGTCCTGGTCGCTCGAGCCCCGCAACCGGACCGAAATCATATCCTTTCGGATATACGTCAAACCGAAAAGCGGCGGAGACGGACTCTACACCCTGGTGGCCGAGGTCCCCAAGTCCGCCCTGGCGAACTACACGTACGATCATCGCGGCCTCCGAAAGGACGATCTTTTCGCCTACCGGATCATCGCCGTCGACCAGAACGGCGTCGAAAGCCCGGCGGCCGAGGTCTCGAATTGAACCGCCCCGCCCGGACCGCCGCCGCTCTCCTCATCATTCT
>VGJF01000222.1 GCA_016867585.1 Candidatus Aminicenantota bacterium
GAAGACGTTTCCCTTGTCGGCATAGGCCAGGATTTTGCGGTCGCGGGACCAGGTGATGGCGCGTTGCTCGTAGGGCTCGAGAAGGACGCGGGACGGGCCTCCGGGGAGAGGGAACGCTTCGAGCCCCTTTACCAGCTCGGAGGCCTCACGTCGGCCTCGATGGTCTCTGAAACCTCGGCGTCCGAGGCCGGGAGCCTCGAAGAGCGTCTGCGGGGCGGCAAACCCTCATCACGTTCCGGCCGTCCACGGACCCTTGGAGGCTCTCCCCACGCGAATCCAGTTCGAAAATAAACTTTTATACGGTCAGGCCAAGGAGCCTGGGTCGAGGAGCCTTGATCGAGAGCCGACCCCTTGCCTCGAGGGGCCGATTCCAGAAGGATTATCGGCTTGAAAGTGCGAAATCATGACCATTGAAATCCCTCTCCGCCCGATGGGCGCGGCCTTCCTCGTCGTCGCCGCCGTCCCCCTCTGGTCCCAAGCCCCGCACGATCTAGGGGCTTTTCTCGACAGCGTCGCCGCACGTCTGACGGCCACGGCGGCCTACAAAAACTGGACGGCTTCGGCCGTCCAGACGATCACCGAGGCGGACAGAAACGACCGCCCCGAGAAGGTTACGGTCGTGACCAAGACCGTGCGCGTGACCGACGGCCGGAGACGCGAGGAAGTCTTGAAAGCCCTGGAAACCGAAAACGGCAAGACGCTGGACATCTCCTCGCGATACGAGGCTCAAGCCCGGGACCGGCGGGAGCAAGAAGAGCGGCGCCGGTCCGAGGAGGAACGTCGCCCGCAGGAAGGACGGCCGGAAGGCCGTTGCGCCGGCCGGATGGATATCGAAGAACTTCTCCCCTTCGGCGCCGAACGAAGGCCGAATTTCCAATTCGCCCTCCGGGAGACGACCGGTGCGGCTGGAAGGCCTCTCGTCCTCCTCGACGTCAAGGCCAAGACGAAAGACCAACGGAACTGGGAAGGGACCTACACGATCGATCCGGCTGTGTTCGATATTCTCCGGGCCGAGATCCGGCCGTCCAAAATGCCAAAAATGGTCAACGAACTCTCGGTCGAGGCCGACGTCCGCGTCCTCGACGGGACCTGAACGTCTCCTCATTCGCCTCGCTGGAGCGCTGAAGACGCCCTCCGCCCCCGCACCCCGGGGAACCAGTCCCGTCGGTTCCCCCCATCGGCTTCGCCGACGGGTCCCCCTTCCGCTACGGGGTCTTAAGGACGGCCTCATCGCTCCCTGGCTCGGCGAGACTTATCCCTCGTTCCAGTCAAGTCCGAGAAAATTGACAATACCCGCGGCCACGCTTAGACTATCGGCTTAATTCGAAGGATCATCGCCATGAACAAAGAGCGCGTCGGGAACTTCTACGACGTCGTCTGGACCGAATACATCCCCGAGTACGAGGCTTCGGAGAAACACTGGCGCCTCTTTTTCTCCCCCGGGGAAGTCCGGGGAAAGGCCGTCCTCGACGCCGGCTGCGGAACCGTGATCTTCAGCATCATCTTCGCCCGCAACGGCGCCGGGCGGGTGACGGGCATCGACATCAGCCCCGGCAGCCTGGGGACAGCAGAGAGCCTCAAAGAAAAATTCCACCTTGGGAACGCCCGCTTCGAAAGGCAGGACATGCTCCGCCTCCCCCACCCCGATGCCTCGTTCGACATCGTCTGGGCGTGGGGCACGGTCCATCACACCACCGATCCTCTCGCCGCCGTGATCGAGCTCATACGCGTCCTCAAGCCGGGCGGATCGATCCTCCAGGCGATTTACAAGAAAACCAAAGTCACCTGGATTCACGAGGCGATCCGCAAAACCCTCATCCGGACGCCCCGTTGGTCCTGGAACCATCTGGACAAGGGGATGGCCTTATTCGGGACGCCGATTGTCGCGTTCTTCAAGAAACGGGAAAAATCGCGCAAAGGCGAGAAGCTCTCCGAACTCATCCTCGACTGGTACTTCGTCCCGATTAGGCACCATTACACCCCGAACGAGATCCGGACTTTCCTGGAAAAACGGGGCTATGCGATCGAGAATTATCTGGCCCACTCGGGCCGTTTCGATTCGTCGTCGAACTTCGTCTACAAGGCCAGGAATCCGGCCTGAGTCATAGCCTCCGGAGACCGTACCCCTCGTAGGAAAGGGAAACCCGAAGCGGTACCTCTTCGATGAACGTGGGATCCGATTTCGATGCTCTCTGGACAAAACTCCGCCGGGCGGATATAACAAAGGGAGTTCGGAGGTCTTCGTCACTATGCGCCCTTTCCCCCTGAAGAAGGTTCTCCCCGGCGCGGCGGCCTCGCTGGCCGCGGCGGCGAGCTTCGTCCTCCGCCTACCCCATATCGGCCGCTTGTCGATGTGGATGGACGAAGGATTTTACTTTCTCGCCGCCCAGAAAATTCTCGAGCACGGCTATCCCCTCTACCCTTCCGGCCACGTCCTGTTTAAAGGAATCCTTTTCTCCTACGTCCTGGCCCTGGCGGGTTTCGTCGGCGGATTGAACGAGGTGACCCTTCGCTTGGTCTGCCTCCTGGCGGCCTCGTTGACCATCCCTCTCTTCTACCTCCTAGGCCGGGCGTTCACCAGCTGCCTGGCCGCAGTGGCAGGTACGGTCATCCTCTTTTTCTCCGTCTGGGAGACCGAATACGCCCGGCTGATCCTCTACTACGCCCCTCTCCAGCTCGTCTACGTCGCGGGGCTTTATTGCTTCATCCGGGGCTACTTTGACGACCGCCGCGGCTACAGGACTGCGGCCATCATCCTCTTCCTCCTCGGCCCTCACATCCACCAGTTGGCCTTGGGTCTCTTGTTTTCCTTCCCCGCCCTGTTCCTGGCCCGGGGAGCGAAGCGGTTCTTCCGTAAGGACGTTCTCTGGCCCTTCGGATTCGCCGCCCTAAACGCACTGGCCATCCAGCTCCACGAGATGTTTTTCTGGAAGGTCGGGTATGTCTACGTCAAGACGCCGACCTCGCTGGGCGACGCCTTCCGTTATTTCTTCCGCAGCTTTTCTCTGGACTATGTTAAGGAGCTGTGGAAGTCCTTCCCGTTCATGTTCATTATCGTTTTTGCCGGCCTCGTCCTCGTTCTGGGCGATTCGGCCGGGCGCCGGGCGGCGGATTCCGCGGAGGAAGAACGGCGCCGGCGCTGGATCTTCCTCAACTTCTGCCTCCTCTTCCCTATCCTTTTCTTCGGGATTTTTCGGACGCACGTCCAGCCTCGCTATCTCTTCCAGCTCCATCCGGTCTTCATCCTTCTTTTCCTCCTCGCCCTCGAGCGGTTGAGCCGGGGAGCGGCCGGACTGCTCGAAGACGTCCTCGACCGCGATCCTCGGTCCAGGAAACGCTCGGCCGCCGCGGCAACCGCTCTGATCCTAGTCGGAATCGTCTTCGGCATGGATCAAGCCGGACCGTCTGCCCTTCGTTCCGCCGTCGGCCGGCGCTACCGGGATCGCATCACGGCCGATATCATCACCCGATCCATCCGTTTCGAACATGAGGACCACCGCGGCCCCGGCCTTTATGTCCGGAACTACCTCCGACCCGGCGACACCATCATCGCCATGCACATGGTCTTTTCCTACATCTACGCCGGCCGAACGGACTACTGGCTCTGGTCCGGGGGGCCGGGCACCTGGGACGCCTGGGAGAGGACGCCCACGGGCTGGCGCGATGTCTATATCGGGGCACGATGGCTGAACACGCTCGACGGGCTCAAGGAGGCGATTGACCGTGCCCCGGGACGCGTCTGGCTTATCGGCTCGACCTCTCTCGACCGGCCCGATCACATCAACGGGGAAATCGCGGATTTTATTCGGTCCCAGAAGGACAAACTCGTCTTCAGGGGAAAAGACGGCGTTTCCGAAGTCTATCTCTGGGACGACGGCCGGGCGGCGGCCGGGGAATCCTTACCGCTTTTCGAGGCCGAATGGCTCCCCCTCACGTTCGGCCGGATCGTCTATGCAGAAGACGCCTCCCGAGGTGCCGCCCTCGAGCTCGACCCGCAACGGGACGCCGGAGGCCGAGAAAGCGCCGCCCTGCCCGGAATCTACCCCCCCGGACGCTATCGCCTCCGGTTGAAAGTGAAGGCGGGCATGGACGCCGGCAGCGACCGTCCGCTCGGGCTGGCCATCCTCGCAACAGACGATAAGCGCGAGCTCGCCGCCCGCTTCTACGGCGGGGTGGATCTTACGGCCGGGAAATACCGCGACATCCTCCTCCCGTTCTTTTGGAGCCGGGAAGGCGGCTTATCGCTAATCGTGTACTACAAGGGGGGGGTGACTCTTTGGCTTGACGGAATGGAGGTCGGCCCCGCGGACGGGACTTGAGCCGCGTCGTCGGGATTTACCGCCGAACTCCCGTCCCCCGCCAGCTCATATCGTTCCGGGCTGTGACGGCAATCTCCTTTAGCCCGGCCGTCCTGTACCACCGATCGACGTCTTCCCTGCGGAAATACCGGGTGATGGGCGCGATGAGCTGGTCGAAGACGGAGTTCAGGAGATAGGGTATGGGAAAACGGGCCATGTAGTTCAAGTACGTTCCCAAGGGGATGACGGATAGCACCTTCCGTCCGCACTGCGAGGCAGCCAAAGGCTGGGCGATGGCCTTCGCCAGGAGGGCGAAGATCATGGCCAAGACGATGCTCAACCCAAAGACAAACTGAACGGGGAGCCGAGAGGTTATTCGCCGCACAGGATCGATGATGTGCCGGACGATCCACGTGCCCTCGTATCCGTAAACCCAGACCGAGAGTCGGCCTCCCGGCCGGACGAGCCGCGCAAGGGCGGCGAATCCCTCTGCCGCGTCCGGAAGATGGTGGAGGACGCCGATGGAGTATACAAGCTCGAAGACCGGGCGGAGGGGCGGGTGATTGATGTCGGCCTGGACGATAAGGACGTTCTCCAGACCGCGGGCGTGGGCGAGGGCGACATCCACGGACTGGCTTATATCGAAGGCGACGACGGCGCGGGCGCCAAAAGCGACGACATGAGCGGCGTGCTGGCCCGAGCCGCAGCCGGCGTCGAGGACAACCTTGTCCCGGAAGTCGGCCGGCTCAAGCGGCGCCAGCCAGTCCAGAAAATCGTGGGTGTTGGCATAGATTTCGCTGAACCGGCGCCACGAATAGGAGAAGCTCTTCTGCGTCCGGCCGTGAATGGCGTAATTCTTCTCCAGGAGAAACCGCGGAATGCCGCGGACGATCGGGTAAGCGCGGCGGCAAGCGAGGCAGACGAGATCCCCTTGGAGAGTCAGCTCGCCGTTACGGCCAACGACGGAGGGCATGTCGAGTTCCCTGCCGCAGCTCGGGCAGAGGAGGTATTGGAAAAACCACGGTCTCATGTACCCTTCTCGCAAAGTGATTATACCATCCATGACAAGCGCCTGCTAACCCAAGTTCGACAGTTTTGGGGTTTTCTGAAGGTTAAGTCTTCTATTTTCAACACATCTTTTTCCGAGTCTT
>VGJF01000223.1 GCA_016867585.1 Candidatus Aminicenantota bacterium
CCGGGCGGCGGAGGCGGGAGGCCGGGTCGTCGTCGTCGAGGACCATTATCCCGGCGGGGGGCTGGGCGAGGCCGTCGCCGCGGCCTTGAGCGGCCGGGCCGAGGTGAGGCATCTCTGCGTTCGCGAGTTCCCCCGCTCCGGCAAACCCGAGGAGCTGCTCGACCTCTACGGCCTCAGCGCCCGGCACATCGTCCGGGCGGTCAAGGCGTTTTCGGCGGGATGAGCATGGCTTCCGGCCGCCGCAGCGGAATGGAGGGCCCGGTTTTCTCCCCGTTGACGCCGGAGGCCCTGGCCGGGCTGAGGGAGGCCGTCGGAGCGGGGAACGTCATCACCGAGGCCGACTCCCTCGAGCCCTACGGCCGCGACGAATTCTCCCTCCCCGACATCCGCCGTCTCCCCGAGGCCGTCGTCCGGCCGAAGACGACCGCCGAAGTCGCCGCCGTCCTGAGGCTGGCCAACGCCGGAGGGATCCCGGTGACTCCGCGCGGGGGGGCGACCGGCCTCTGCGGCGGCTGCGTGCCCGTCCGCGGCGGGATCGTCCTCTCCCTCGAGCGGATGAACCGGATCGTCGAGATCGACTCCCGCAACCAGATGGCCGTCCTCGAGGCGGGCGTCACTCTCCTCGAGTTCGAGAAGGCCGTGGCCGAGGCCGGCTTCGACTTCCCCCCCCATCCCGGCGAGGAGAGCGCCATGATCGGGGGGATGATCGCCACCAACGCCGGCGGGAGCCGGGCGGTGAAATACGGCGTCATCCGCAACTACGTCCGCGGCCTCGAGGTCGTGACCGCGGCCGGCGACGTCCTCCGCCTCGGCGGGAAGCTCATCAAGAGCAGCACCGGATACAGCCTCCTCCACCTCTTCATCGGCTCCGAAGGGACGCTCGGCGTCATCACCCGGGCCGTCATCCAGTTCCGGGCGAAGCCGGCCCTGACCCGTTCGCTCGTCATCCCCTTCGACGACCTCGACGAGGCCGTCGAGACCGTGTCCCTCTTTTTCGAGCGGGGGACCGTCCCTCTCGCCCTGGAGTTCGTCCCCCTCGACGTCCTCCGGATCACGGAAGAGCATCTCCTCCGGACCTGGCCGACCCACGCCGGCGCCGTCCATCTCTTCATCGTCGTCGACGCGGACGACGAGGCGGAGATGGACCGGGCCTCCCAGGCCCTGGCGGAGACGGCCCTGGAGCGGGGCGCCCTCGACGTCTTCATCGCCGACACGCCGGCCAAGCAGGACAACGTCCTGGCCATCCGAAGCAAGATCTACGAGGCCTTCAAGGCCCAGACGGTTGAAATCCTCGACATCTGCGTTCCCCGGTCCGAGGTTGCCGGCCACGTCAAGCGCGTCCGCGAGATCGCGGCCAGGCACGGCCTCTGGCTCCCGACCTTCGGCCACGCCGGAGACGGCAACGTCCACACCCACATCATGAAAGCCCGCTACGGCGACGGGCGCCTCGTCCCGATGGCCGAGGCGGAATGGCGGTCGACGATGGACAAGGTCCGGGAGGAGATTTTCGCCGACGGGCTTGCCCGGGGAGGCGTTATCTCCGGCGAGCACGGGATCGGCCTGGTCAAGAAGCCCTATCTCGAGGAGAGCCTTTCCCCGGGCCAAGTCGAGCTCATGCGCGGGATCAAGCGCGTCTTCGATCCCAGGGGCATCCTGAACCCGGGCAAAATCTTCGATTGATCCGCGAACCGATGGGCTCTTAAACCGGGGACCGCGGCCGGGGCGACATATTCGCCGCCGAGCGGCTTCAAGGAAGGTTGCTTTTTGGAGGAGAACGGATTATATTTATTTCTTGACCATGGGACGGACGGCGTCCGGACGGAACGCATTCTTTTGGGGGGGTGAGGGACCGCCGCCGGCTTCCGGGCCGGCGATCATTCCGATTCAGGGGGTTCCATGGAACGCATCACGGAAATCTTCGTCGTCATGGAGAACAAACCCTCGATGCTGGGCGATTTGTGCTCCTACCTGGCCGAGAACGACATCAACATCGAGGCCATCGGCGTCTTCCATGACACGGCCAAGCTTTATGTCAAGAACCTGAACAAGGCCGTCAAGCTCCTCCAGAAGCTCAATTACACGACCGAGCTCCGCGACGTCCTCCTCGTCGACCTCGAGAACCGGCCCGGCGCCCTGGCCGAGTTGGCGACGAAGCTCGGCGACGAGGGGATCAACGTCGAGTATTGCTACGGGACGCTGAGCAAGAAGGCGAACACGACCTCGGTCATCCTCGACGTCTCGGACATCGAGCGGGCGGTCAAGATTCTCGAGGGGTGACCTCGAATATTCCCATAGGGATTGTCGAAAGAACGGGGCGTGTCGCGGCGACATGGCCATCCTCTAACCCCGGCCCCGGGGAACCAGTCCCGTCGGTTCCCCCCATCGGCCAGGCCGATGGGACGCCCCTCCGCGACGGGGTCACGAGGACAGCCATGCCGCCGCCTGACACGCCGGGCCCTCAGAAGAGCGCCCGTAGGACGGCAAATCAGAACGTTCCGGCCGTTCACGGAGGCCGGGACTTTCGCCGTCACGATCTGGGAGGGGACTTCGCCGGTCCCCCGTTCTTTCTTTTGACTTTATGGGATATTCGCCGGTCGCCCTTCGACGCGCGGAAGCGTCGAGAAATGTTCTCTCTTCATCACCGCGTGTCGAAGCCTCGAAGATAAACATCTGCTTTTCGCCGACCAAAGGAGGAGAGGATGAACATGAAGCGCAGCCTGTGGCTCGGCCTCATCGTCCTTGCCGCCGCGGCCGGTCGGCTTCCCGGGCAGGGGAAGGATGCCGCAGCCCTGCTCCGGGAGATTTTCCCGATTCCGGCGATGACGGGCAACGAGGAGCTTTTAGTCGATAAAATCAAGCAAATCCTCCCGTCCGCCGGGCCGGCTGCGCCTCCCTTCTGGCCGCCGCCCTGACCGTCGATTGGTCGAAAATCAAGGGCCGGACCGTCACTTTTACCTGGAGCGTGGAGATTGAATTGCGGAAGGTCATCGACCTCGCGGCCCGGAAGAAGATCCCCGTCCAGGCCGCCAACTCGCGAGGCGGTAACGACGGCTCGGTCTTCGTGGCCGGCGGCGCGGTCGACGTCCCCCTCTCCTGGCCGGGCGCCCACGCCCATTCCTTCGTCGAGAAGATCTATCGACGCGATCTGGAGGCCCTGACCGCCCTCATCCGGGCGGTCGTCACGGAGTTCGAATGATCTTGATGATCTCCCGCCAGGATTTGATCTTCAGCTTGTAGAGGCTGCCCTTCGGGTCGTCGACCTGGGCCGTCCCGCCGCCGCGGGTCAGGGCCTGGAGGGTCGAGTCGAGCTCCTGGATGAGGACGTCCCGCTGGGTGGGGTTCGTCCTCAACTCGCCCATGACCACGGCCTGGCGGGACTTGCTGGCCAGCTCGATGAAGGCCGAGGATCCCAGGGTCGTCGTGCCGATCAGCGAGGCGTTGCTGTGGGTCACGTAGCGGGCGTAGAGCCTCCCCTTTTCGCCCGCGGCCGTGTCGAAGGAGATGTTCTCGATGTCCCCGACGAAGGTCGAGAAGTAGACGATCTCGTCCGAGACGACGGGGTCCGCCCAGACCCGCTCGCCCGTGGCCAGCGTCCCCTTGACCTTGCTGTTTGCGAGGCCGCTGAAGTCGTTCTTGTTGCCGACGATCCATTCGATCGTCGGCGTCGGGCCGTCGACGAGGGCGATGAAAGAGTAGAGGTCGTCGTCGGGGGCCGAGTCGTCCCCGCCCGTGCCGAAGTAGAGGTGGGGCGTCGTCTCGCCGGCCGCCCGGTTCATCCAGAAGGCCGGCCGGGTCAGGATGGGGAGGCCGGTCTTGTCGCTGTAGATGGCCGTCGGCGCCCAGGTCGCCTGGGTCAGGTCGGTCTTCCACAGCCTCCCGAAGAAGTCCCCGATGTACATCCGGTCGGCGTAGCCGTCGAGGTCGATGTCCACGAGGCGGGGGGAGCAGGCGACGGATTTCCGGTGTTTGATGGCCGGGTTCTTCACGTCGGATTTGCCCGCGTTGAATTTCCAGAAGACCTTCCCCGTCTGGAGGTCGACGGCGAAGAATTCGTCCTCCTTGGATTTGTAGCCCGAGGCGACGAAGGCCAGCCATTTGTCGGCCGAGCCGACGCGGACTTTTCCGACCGAGGGGACGGACCAGGTCTCGCCCATTTGCTTGGTCGAGAATTCCCAGAGGGGCTGGGGATTTTCGACGTCGGTCACGTCCAGGGCGAAGTAGAAAAAGTCCTTGGGGGTCAGCTTGCTCTTCCCCTTGCCCCGCCTTTGGCCGCAGATGAGGACGGTCGTCCATTCCGGCGTCCCGTTGCCGTCCCGGTCGATGTAGATGTCGGCGGCCATGGGATTGCCGTCGACGTAGTATTCGCTTTTCTTGCTGTTGTAGACGAAGGAGTTCGTCCCCTTCTGCCATTTCCCCATCTTTTTCAGCTTCTCGAGAAGGTTGTAGGGGATGAAGCCCCAGAGCTCTTCCCCGGTCTGGAAGTCGAAACAATGGAGCATCCCGTCGTTGGCCCCGACGAAGACGACCTTCCGCCTTCCGACATTGGCGTTCTTGAAGGGCAGATAGCCGTCGCCCATCTTCGCCGCGTCCCCCTCCGGCGGCCCGAGGATGAGGGGGGTCGAGTGGTCGATGAACCCCAGCTTCCAGGGGCGGTTCTCCCCCCGGACGAAGGCGATGAGGTTTGCCGTCTTGTTGTTCTTTTCCTTGAGGAACCTCTTGAGGACGGACTGGTTGGCCGTCGTGAAATCGATCCGGTCGAAGCGCCAGTCGTCCTCGTCGTGCTCTTTCTCGGGGATGGCGGCGTAGATCGTCCGCGAGGCGGCCGAGCGGCTCTTGAGGAGGTCCCCCGCGCTCCAGGCGATGAAGGTCCCCTGGGGGACGATGTTCCGGTAGGAGGTTCCCGAAGCCGTGAAATCCGTCTCGCTGATCGTCTTGAGGGAGTAGACGGCCGGCGTTCCGTAATCCATCGTCGTCGCGTCGTAGGCGATCAGCCGGCCTTCGTAGCCGGGGTAGTAGAAAGACGGCGCCACGATGAGGCGCCGGGTGCTGCCGCTTTCGTCGTTGTAAAGCCCCGTGGCCACGGTCGCCCTCGAATACTCCCCCTGGTTCTCGTAGGTGTAGGTGATCTTGAAGGCGTCCAAACGGGGCGTCTCCAGGGAGCCGCCGAGGAGGAGCTTGGTCTTGCTGTCCTTGTCCTCGGCGGCGACTAGGACGATTTTCACGAGGAGGTCGCTCCCCCAGGACTTGAAGTCGACCTTCTTCTTGTCCTTGATGTACTTGAGGTTGCCGTCCTTGTGCTCGACGACGAAAAACCAGTTTTCCCCGCCGTCGTTCGAGACGTAGAACTGGATCTTGAGGCCGGTGTTCTTCGAGCCGATGAAGCCCATGTAGAATTCGCTGAGCTCGACCTTGACGATCAATTTCGAAGCCAGCACCTCC
>VGJF01000224.1 GCA_016867585.1 Candidatus Aminicenantota bacterium
CTAGCTCTTCCGCCTTCGACCGGTCGTCGCGGAGTCTCGAGGCCGTCATGGCGTCAGACACAATCGAGAAACGGGTGAAGTGATATCGCTCCCGACGGGTGGGAGGCTGGGGGGCCCCCCGCCCGCCCGCAGCGTAAGGGACCCACTGGGGGATGGGTGGAGCGAGGACGGACGGGGGGTGAGCCGAACCAGGACCCGTCGGGTGCGACCTCATTTCTCCGAGTCGACGGCCTTGAGCTCCGCGACGAGGACTTTTTTGAATTCCGAGGCCACGATCTCGCGGGCCCGGTCCTCCATCTCGGCCTGGTTGCGGACGACCTCCTCCCGGACGAGAGCCCGGATCTTCCTTTCCACGGCTTCCGTCCACTCGGGGAGGACGTCGGTCGGAGGGGCGGGCTCGGGCAGGTCTCCGCTCGGCGGGATCGGGGCCGAGGGGCCCGGCTCTTCGGGAAGCGAAGAGACGGCCTTCCGGCGGTCGATCCCCGCCCGGACGGCGGCCAGGAGCGATTCGCCGTCGAACGGCTTCTGGATGAGGCCGTCGTGCTCGAGGCGGGAGATTTTGCGAAGGTCGAGCGGCTCGAAAGCGCCCCGGAGGAGGAAGAGGGCCGTCCGGCGGAAGGTCTCCTGGGAGCGGAGGACGGCGGCCATCTCGTAGCCGTCCCGGCCCGGCAGGGACAGGGCGGCGACGACGGCGTCGGGGGCAACGCTGGGCAGAGCCTTGATGGCTTCGAGCCCGTCGGGAAAGACCCAAATTTCGAACTCCGGCGGGGCGAGGGCGAATTCGAGGGCTTTGCGGGTCGTCGGGGACGCTTCGGCGATGAGGAGGCGGTAGGCCATGGTCAATATTCTATAACGACGGCCCCCGGGCCGAGAAGAGCCTCGAGGGCCGCGGTCAGGCCCTCGCCGGGAAGGACGCCCCTGACCTCGGCCGATTCGACGACGACCCGGTGGGCGTAAGGCGTTTCGAGCTCGAAAAAGACGGGGCACTCGCCGGGGGACTTGTCCAGCACGTCCTTCAACTCGGAGATCAGGGTCGCCTCGAGCCCCGGGGTGAAGACGCGGACGGTGACCTTCTTGGCCAGCCGGTGCCGGGCCTCGTCGAGCGGCACGAGGTGGGCGAGGATGATCCTCCGGCTGTCTCCCTCGCCCAGGAGTTTCCCCTTGATCCAGACCATCAGCCCCTCGCGGAGATGGTCGTAGTGGCGCTTGTAGACCTCGGGGTAGGCGACGACCTCGATCCGCCCGGTCATGTCTTCGAGCTGGAAGACGGCCATCCGCTCGTCCTTCTTCGTTTTCGTGACCCGGAACTCGGCGATCCCTCCGGCCAGGCGGACTTCGGCGCTCCCGCCCGCCTCCTCGTCGAGGTCGGCGATTTCGTGCGAGGTCAGGCGGGGGAGGATCTTCCGGTACTGGGTCAGCGGGTGGCCGGTGATGTAGAAGCCGAGGGCGTCCTTCTCGTAGGACAGGAGGAGCGGCTCGTCCCACTCCCGCATGGACCGGATCTCATCCGGGATCCCGGGGGGCTCGAGCTCGCCCCCGCCGAACAGGAGGGCCTGCCTGGCCGTCCGGGCCTTCTGGACCTCGTGGTTGAAATCGATCATCCGGTCGACGAGATGAAAATGCCGGCTCCGCGGCCCGCCGAGGGAATCGAACGCTCCGGCCTTGATCAGGCTCTCCAGGACCTTGCGGTTGATGATCTTCGTGTCGGCTTCCCGGCAGACGTCGAAGGGCGTCCGGAACTCTCCCCGCCCGCGGCGGATTTCGATGAGGCCCCGGGCCGCGGCTTCGCCGACGTTCTTGACCGCGGCCAGGCCGAACCGGATGGCCTTCCCCTCGACGGTGAAGGTGAAGTCGCTCTTGTTGATGTCGGGGGGAAGGACCTGGAGGTTCAGGCTCTGGCACTCGTTGATGTACTTGACGACCTGGGAGGTCGCCCCCCGTTCGGCCTCCGAGGTCAGCAGGGCGGCCATGAAGCGGACGGGGTGGTGGGCCTTGAGATAGGCCGTCTGGTAGGCCAGGGCGGCATAGGCGGCGCTGTGGGACTTGTTGAACCCGTACTCGGCGAACTTGGCGATCTGGTCGAAGATCTTCCGGGCCTTGCCGGCGCTGACCAGGCCCCGCCGCCGGACGCCCGTTTCGAAGTGATCCCGCTGGGCGTTCATGATCTCGGCCTTCTTCTTGCCCATGGCCTTGCGGAGCAGGTCGGCCTCGGCCAGGGAGAACCCGGCCAGCTCGACGGCGATTCTCATGACCTGTTCCTGGTAGACGATGAGGCCGCGGGTCTCGCCGAGGATGGGCTCGAGCTCGGGGACTTCGTAGGCGATCCGGTCGGGGTGGAACTTCCGCTTGATGTATTCGTCCGTCATCCCGCTCATGAGCGGCCCGGGGCGGTAGAGGGCGTTGAGGGCGATGAGGTCGCGGAAGGCCTCGGGCTTGTAGCTCCGGAGAAGCTCCTTCATCCCCCGCGACTCGAACTGGAAGACCCCGTCGGTCAGGCCGGCCTTGAAGAGGGCGAAGGTCGCGGCGTCGTCGAGGGGGATCCGGGCCATGTCGATCCGCTCGCCGGTGTCCTTGGCGATGAGGTCGAGGGCGTCCTGGATGACGGTCAGGTTGCGGAGGCCGAGGAGGTCCATCTTGAGCAGGCCGACGGCCTCGATGTCGCCCATGGGGAACTGGGTCGTGATCTCCCCCTTGACCGACTGGTAGAGGGGAAGGAATTCGGTCAGGGGGCGGGGGGTGATGACGATTCCGGCGGCGTGGATCGAGGGATGGCGGACCTGGCCTTCGACTTTCCCGGCCAGGGCCAGGAGGTTGGCGATCTTGCTGTTCTTGTCGCGGAGCTCCTTGAGCGGCGAGACCGCGGCCACGGCCCCGGCGATCGTCATCTCGGGCCCGAAGGGGACCATCTTGGCGACCTTGTCGACTTCGGGGAGGGGGACCTCGAGCACCCGCCCGACGTCGCGGATGGCCGCCCGGGCGGCCATCGTCCCGAAGGTGATGATCTGGCTGACGTTTTCCTGGCCGTAGCGCTCGGTGACGTAGCGGATGACCTCCTCCCGGCGCCGGGCGCAGAAGTCGATGTCGATGTCGGGCAGGCTGATCCGCTGGGGGTTGAGGAACCGCTCGAACAGCAAGTCGTATTCGAGGGGGTCGATGTCGGTGATCCCCAGGCTGTAGGCCAAGAGGCTCCCGGCCGCGGACCCCCGGCCGGGGCCGACGGGGATCCCCCGCGAGCGGGCGGCCCGGATGAGGTCCCAGACGATCAGGAAATAGCCCTCGAATTTCATCTTTTCGACGAGCTCGATCTCGTACTCGAGCCGGGCCCGGTAGGCCTCGGGGGGATGGGCCAGCTCGCCCTTTAGCCAGCGCGGCCGCAAGGCCTCGGCCCGCTCCTCGAATCCGTCCCGGGCGACCTCCTCGAAAAACGTCTGGAGGGACTTCCCGGAGGGCGGGGCGAAGCGGGGGAGGAAATGCTCCCCGGACGGAAAGCGGAAATCGCACTGGGCGGCGATCCGGACCGTGTTCTCGAGGGCCTCGGGGATTTCCCCGAACAGGCGCTCCATCTCCTCGGGCGACTTGAAGTAGAATTCCTGAGAGCCGAACTTGATCCGATCGGCGTCGCTGACTTTCTTGTTCGTCTGGATGCAGAGGAGGACATCGTGGCCTTCGGCGTCGTCCTTGGCCGGGTAATGGACGTCGTTCGTGGCCACGAGCGGCAGGCCGAGGCGGCCGGCCAGGCGGACGAGCTTGGGGTTGGCCTCGCGCTGCGGGGCCAGGCCGTGGTCCATGAGCTCGACGTAGAATCCGCCTGGCCCGAAGATGTCGGCGTAGGCCCCGGCCGCCTCTTCGGCCTCCGCCTCCAGGCCCTTCCCGAGCCAGTCGGCGACCTCGCCCCGAAGGCATCCCGAAAGCCCGATCAGGCCTTTGCTGTGGGCGGCCAGAAGCTCCTTGTCGATCCGGGGCCGGTAGTAGAACCCCTCGAGGTAGGCCTTGGACAGGAGGGTGCAGAGGTTGCGGTACCCGGTTTCGTCCTTGACGAGGAGGACGAGGTGATGATGGAGCGCCTCCTGCGGGCGGGGCTCGCGGTCGAACCGGCTCCGGACGGCGACGTAGGTTTCGCAGCCGAGCACGGGCTTGATCCCCTTGGCCTTGGCTTCCTTGAAAAAGGAGACCGCGCCGAAGATGTTTCCATGGTCGGTCAGGGCCGCGGCCGGCATGTTGTGGCGGACGGCCGCCTCGACGAGCTTCTCCAGACGGACCGCCCCGTCGAGGACGCTGTATTCGGAGTGGACGTGGAGATGGAGGAAGGACGGGGCCATGACCCGGCGATTGTACCATCCGCGCCCGGTCCTCTCAAGAGACGGGATGACGACCATCGAACGGCTTGTCGTCCGCCCCTGGGCGAAGTATCATAAACGAAGAAATCGGAGAAAGGAAACGGCCATGACGTGGGAAGACCTGGCCAAGGAATTGTCCGTCGCGACCGAGACGAAAATCGTCCTTCTCGTCGTCGACGGGCTGGGCGGCCTCCCGGTCGACGGAAGAACGGAGCTCGAGGCGGCCGAAACCCCCCGGCTCGACGGGCTGGCCCTCAAGGGGGCCTTGGGGCTTACCGATCCCGTCCTCATGGGCGTCACCCCGGGGAGCGGACCGGCCCACCTGGCCTTGTTCGGATACGATCCGCTCCGCTACCGACTCGGCCGGGGGATCCTCGAGGCCCTCGGCTCGGACGTCGAAGTCCGCCAAGGCGATCTCGTCGCCCGGGGCAATTTCGCCACCCTCAGGGACGGCCTCATCACCGACCGGCGGGCCGGCCGCATCCCCACGGCCGAAGGCGAAAGGCTTTGCGGGACGCTCAACCGGGCCTTCGCCGGCCGGACCGACCCGGAAATCGCCCTCTTCCCGGGCAAGGAGCATCGGTTCGTCGTCCGCTTCCGGGCGGACGGGCTCGATGAGGCCCTGACCGACGCCGACCCGCAAAAGGACCTCAAGGCGCCCGTCCCGGCCGCGCCCATGAGCCCCCGGGCGGCCAAGTCGGCCGAGGTCGTCAACGCCTTCCTGGCCGAAGTCGTTTCCGTCCTGGCCGACGAGCCGGCGGCCAACGCCGCCCTCCTCCGGGGCTTCTCCCTCCAGCCGTCGATCCCGCGGATGCCGGAGCTCTACAAGCTCGACCCCGCGGCCCTCGCCGGCTACCCGATGTACAAGGGCCTGGCCAGGCTCGTCGGGATGAAAACCTATCCCGTCGGACCGCGGACGTCCGACCTCTTCGACGTTCTCGAAGCCCATTGGACCGAACACGACTTCTTCTATATCCATCACAAGGCGGCGGACGCCGCCGGCGAGGACGGGAACTTCGCGGCCAAGGTCCGGGCGATCGAGGAGATCGACGGATTCCTCCCCCGGATCGAAGCCCTCA
>VGJF01000225.1 GCA_016867585.1 Candidatus Aminicenantota bacterium
CGCGTCCCGGCCGATGATGAAGAGCTCCTCGGGATTCCCGACCTCGCGGCTGACCCGGGTGTCGGTGACGCCGGGGACGTTCCGGATGACCTGGCGGACCTGCTGGGCCAGGGATTGGGCGACGGTCAGGTCGAATCCCCGGATTTCGACCTGGAGCCGCTCCTGCCCCCCTCCGCCGCGCATCCCCATCATCTGCTGGCCGCCGCTGGCCCGCGTCCGGACGATGACTCCGGGAATGTTGGCCAACGGACGGCGGAGGTCGTTGGCGACCTGCTCGCTCGACCGGGCGCGCTGGGTCTTGGGGACGAGCTTGACGGTGATGTTGCCGGTGTTCGCCCCGCTCCGCCAGCCGCCGCCGCCGGCGCTTTCCTCGAGGCTGACGAGCTCGGGGACTTCCCTCCGGACGATGTCGCTGACCGTTTTGATCTTATCGTCCATGAGGCCGAGGCGCGTCCCGACCTCCATCTCCACGCTGACCCGGACCTCGCCTTCGTCGGTCGGAGGCATGAACTCATTGCCGACGAACCGGATGAGGTAGAGGCTTCCGACGAGGAGAAAGACGGCCAGGCCGAGGACGAGGCCCCGGTGATCGAGGGCGTAGCCGAGAAGGCTCCGGTAGGCCTTTTCGAGCCGGGCGATCGATCCCCGGGTCAGCTTCACGGCCCGCGTTTTCAGGCTTTTCGCGGCCCCGGCGTCCGCCTCCGACCTCCTGAGGAACCGGCTGCTGAGCATGGGGACCATGGTCAGGGCGACGAACAGGGAGACGAACAGGGAGAAGCTGATGACGTAGGCCAGCTGTTTGAAGATGATCCCGGCCATCCCCCGGACGAAGACCATGGGCATGAAGACGGCGACCGTCGTCAGGGTGCTGGCGAGGATGGCCGCCGTGACTTCCTGGCTTCCGAAGATGGCCGCCTTGCGGCGCTCCTCGCCCGTTTCGTAAATCCGGTAGATGTTTTCCAGGACGACGATCCCGTTGTCGACCATCATCCCGATCCCCAAGGCCAAGCCGCCCAGGGTCATGATGTTCAGGGTGAAGCCGCCGAAATAGATCAGGGCGAACGTCCCGATGACCGAAACCGGGATGGCGACTCCGATGACGATCGTGCTCCGGACGTTGGCCAGGAAGAACAGGAGGACGAAGACGGCCAGGATGCCGCCGTAGAGGGCCGCGTTGCTGACGTTGCGGATCGCCCGCTCGATGTACTGGGCGCTGTCCGTGACGAGAACGAGGTCGATCTGGGGGATGTCCCGCTGGATGTTGGCCAGCTCGGCCTTGACGCCCCGGGCGATGGCCACGGTGTTCTTGCCCGACTGCTTGTAGACGGCGATCCGGGTCCCCGGCTTGTCGTTGATCCGGACGACGCGGGTCAGCTTGCGGAACGCGTCCTCGACCGTGGCGATTTCCTTGAGATGGATCGGGACGCCTTCGCGGAAAGCGACGACGGTCTCGCGGATTTGGTTGATGTCCGTGTAGGCCCCCGGGATGCGGAGGAGGACCTCGTAATTGCCCTTTTCGACCTGGCCGATGGGGAGGTCGATGTTCTCCTGCCGGATCTTGGTCGTGATGGCGTCGAGCGGCAGGCCGAGAGCCTTGATCTTTTCGGGCAGGAGGTTGACCTGGATTTCGCGCTCGCGGCCGCCCATGACGTCGACCGAAGCGACCCCCGGCACGCGCTCGAGGCGGTAAATGATCTGCTCGTCGATGATCCGGCGGGTCTGGATCGGGTCGAGGTTGCTCAGGGCGCCGATCTGGAGGATGGGCATCTGGGCCGGGTCGAACTTGCGGAGGGTCGGCCTCTGGACGTCGTCGGGAAGGCGCCCGATGACCCGGTCCAGACGCTCCCGGACGTCGTCGGCGGCGTCGTCGATGTCGACCCCCCAGTCGAAGGTGATCCGGACCGAGCTCGACCCCTCCGAGGACGTCGAAAACACCTCCTCGACGCCGGGGACGGCGCTCAGGGCCTCCTCGATCGGGCGGGTGATGAGCTCCTCGATCTCCTCGGGGCCGGTGTTCTCGTAGGAGCAGTTGACGTTGAGGGTCGGATAGGTGATCTCGGGCATCAGGTCGACGGGCAGCCGCATGAGGGCGACGACGCCGATGACGATGACGACCAGGGTGATCATCGTGGCGAAGACGGGCCGCCGGATGGAGAACTCGGAGAGCGTCATGGCGGGTCTCCTAGGACCGTTTGCCGGCTGGCTTGGAGGCCGGCTTGGAGGCCGGTTTCTCGGCCTTCTTCTTCGCCGGGGCGCCTGGCTGGCCGGCCGGCTTGTCCCCTCTCTGGGGGAGAATGATGCCCGCCCCGTCCTCGAGGAGATGGTGGCCCAGGGTGACGACCTCGCCGTCGAGGGAGGCGGGCTCGAGGACTTCGGCCTGCTCCCCCTGGACGATGCCGATCCTGACCGGCACGAACCCGGCTTTCATGTTTTCGGTATCGGCCAAGAATACGCCCGCAAGGTTGTTTCTCTGGACGACGGCGTTGATCGGGACGATCGTCGCCTCGGCCCGCGCGCCGAACTCGACCTGGGCGGTGATGAACATCCCGGGCTTGAGCAGGCCTTCGGGATTGGTGATTTCGACCTCGACCCGGGCCTGGCGGGAGGTCTCCTGGAGGAGCGGGGCGATCCGGACGACCTTTCCGAGGAACGTTTTCCCGGTAAAGGCGCCGCTCGTGATCGTCGTCTCCTGGCCCGTCCCCAGGCGCTGGTAGTCGCGGTCGGTGACGAAGAGGACGGCCGTGATCGGCTGAAGCTCGATGATCGAGATGATCTGGGTGTTCACCGACAGCATCGCCCCTTCATTGACGAACCGCTCCCCGACGTAGCGGGTTTCGCTGCCGCGCTCCCAGGCGGCCCGGATCTGGGTGTAGGACAGCCGGACCCTGGCCGTTTCCAAGGCGGCCTGGCGGTTGGCCTCCTGGGCCTCGGCGACCTTGTAGCGCGACTCCTGGGCGCCGGCCTGGGCGATCGCCGAGTCGAGCTGGGCGTCCGACTGGATGCCCTTGGCGTGGAGCGTCCGGGCCCGCTCGAGGTCGCGCTTGGCCAATTCCAGGGAGCTTTTCGCCTCGACGAGGTTCGCCCGGGCCACCCGGAGGTCGGCCTCGGCCTGGAGGACCTGCTGCTGGTATTCCTCGTCCTCGAGAAGGGCGATCAGCTGGCCCTGCCGGACGGTGTCGCCGATGTCGACGAAGAGCCGCTTGAGCTTGCCCGAGATCTTCGGGGCGACGCTGAAGCTCGTCTTGGGGATGAGCGTCCCGGAAAACAGGCCGATGTCGCGGATCGGTCCCCGCCGGACGGGCGTCGTTTCGACGGCCACGACCGGGCCTCGGGGGCCTCCGGCCGGCCCTCCTCCCCCGGAAGCGAAGAGAAGCTTGTAGAGCCCCCAGCCGGCCAGGGCCAGGACGACGACGAGGCCGGCCTTCACGGCCGGCGAGGACTTCCGTAAAGATGCGATGAACGGCGTTTTGGTCATGGGAGTCTCACTTGCCTTTGGATTTGGCGGCCGGACCGACATCCAGGAGGGAGATGTTCTCGTGCTCCATGCCCCGCCCCTGCGAGCGGTCCAAGGCGGCCAGGGAGATGTTGTAGTCGACCGTGGACTTCAATTCCGAGATCATGGCCGAAGCCAGGTCCCGCTGGTATTGGAGGACGAAGTAGTTCGTGCTCAGTCCGACCTTGAGCTTCTCCTCCTCGGCCTCGAGCTTTTTCGTGGCGTTCTCCCGGGCGGCCCGGTAGGCCTGGATGCGCCGGTAGTTCGTCTCGACCGAGCGGACCGCGGTCCGGATCTCCAGGAAAACCTGCTGTTCCTGGTTTCTCAGCCTCAACAGGTTCTGGTCGAGGTCGAGCTTGGCCAGGACGTAGGCCTCCCGAGAGAAGATCATGTTCATCGGGAAGGTCAAGGACAGGCCGACGGACCAGTTCTTGTACTTGAAATCCATGGCGTCCTTCAGGGCCTGGTCGCCCCCGCCGGGGACGATCCCGATGACCTTGCCGGTCAGGGCGTTCCCGCCCTCGTAGAGGATCTGGGTCCCGGAGATGCCGGGGCTCCAGTATGAGGCTTGAAGGCGGAGGTCGGGAAAGAGCTGGTTCCGGGCAAAACCGACGTTGAGCTGCTTGCTGCTCAAACCGACCTTGGCCGCCTGCAGGTCGGGACGGTGGAGCATGGCCGCGGCCAGGGCTTCCTCGAGGCTGACGACGTGTTCGGCGACCTCGGGGCTGTCGGTGGGGACGATGTGGACGGAGGCCGCGCCGGGGATTTCGGCCTCGAGGTTCATGTAGGTCCGGATGAGGTCCTCGCTGTTGCGGACCATGGCCTCCGCCTCGAGGATGTCGGCTTCCCGGGTCGAGACATCCGCCTGGGCGGTCAGGATCTCGATCGGGGGCATCGTTCCGGCCTCGACCTCGGCCTTCGTCTTGTCGAGCAGCTCCCGGGCCAGCTTCAGGGATCGGCGCCGGACCTCGAGGTTTTCGAGGCTGTAGACGAGGCTCCAGTAGGCGCTTTTCGCCCGGTAGATGACGTCTTCGACGGCCTGACTGAGGTTCAGCTCGGAGATGTCCCGGTTGTTCCGGGCAAGGAGAACTTCCCGGCGGGAGACGCGCCAGCCGAAATCCTTGAGGAGCGGCTGGGAGAAGCTGAACCGGAGGGTGCTGCCGAAGCGGGGATTGATCGTCTGGAATTGCCGGGTCGTGTCCGTCTTGTAGCCGGTGAGGCCCAGCGTCAGGCTGCCTCCGGTGGGGAGGGTCTGGGCGACCTGGAATGAATACTCGTTCTGGGCCGTCGAGACGGCGGCCCCGGCGGTGTCCAGGAAGGAGAACGAAGCCGACCGGTTGTCCTGCTGGCCGTAATTCATCACCAGGGAGGGGATGAATTTCTGGCCGGCGACGGCCAGGGAGGCGGAGGCCATCTCCGGAGTCAGCAGGTCGGCGGCCAGGCCGAGGTTGTTTTTGAGCGTCTTTTGGATGCATTCGGCCAAGGACAGCCGAAGGATTTGATCCTCCGGACGGGCCTGGGCCGGCCAAAATAGGACAAGCCCGGCCAGGGATATGGCCAGGGCGATAGGGGAACTTTTTGACATAGGCCTCTCCGATCTCCTCTTCGAGGATTTTGTCCATTTCGGACGAATAGAATACATCGTCATCTAATTTTGGACGCGCAGGCGGGGAAAATCTTTCAACCTTTTCGAGAATTCGCGAAGTGCGGATCCCCCTTCCCCCCCTTGAACTAGGGGGGGCCCCGAAACTTGTACGCGTCTCGGGGGGCATCTTATTCCGAGACGCGTTTCAAGACTTTGTCCTATTGATACTCACCCCCCCTTCCCCCCCTTGAACTAGGGGGGGCCCCGAAACTTGTACGCGTCTCGGGGGGCATCTTATTCCGAGACGCGTTTCAAGACTTTGTCCTATTGAT
>VGJF01000226.1 GCA_016867585.1 Candidatus Aminicenantota bacterium
CGAAGTCCGGGCGGTCCACCGCCTCTTCGCCCATGTCCCGATCAAGCAGATGGCCTGGCTCGTTCATCTCGGCCATGTCCGGACGAGCGCCGGGGCGAGATACGAATGGAAGGCCGAGGAGCAGATTCTGCCTCTCCGGCGGGACCTCAAAGCCGCCCTGGAGGGCCGGGCCTTTCGGGACGCCGTCCGGGAAGCCATGGCCGGTTTCCGGTTCGCCATCGATCCGGAGGCCGCCGACAGCCTCTCCCGGCCCGATTGAGAAAGGCCCCCTCGAATCGGCCGGTCCGTCCCGGAAAGGGGATGTCCGCGGCGATGCCGGCTCTGGCGGGAGGAGGACGGTTCTGCTATAATGAGGCGGTTTTCGAGGAGCCCGAACGATGAAAGAGAAGATCCACCCCCCGTACGAATCCTGCCTGGTCATCTGCGCCTGCGGCCATACCTTCCAGACGCGGTCGACGAAGAAGGAGATCCGGGTCGAAATCTGCTCCCAGTGCCATCCCTTTTTCACCGGCAAGCAGAAGTTCATCGACAGCGCCGGCCGGGTCGAGAAATTCCGGAGGAAATACTCCGGCTCCACAGGCAAGAAGTAGGGGCGATCGTTCGCGGCGATGATCCGGGAGTTGGAGACCGTCGAGGCCCGCTACCGCGAGTTGACCCTGAGCCTTGCCGATCCGGCCGTGATCGCCAATCCGGCGAAATATCGGGGCCTTTCCAAGGAGCGGGCCGAGCTCGAGACGATCGTCCGCAAGCTGGAAAGCTTGCGGAAAGTCGAGGCCGGGCTGAGGGAGGCTCGCGGCATCCTGGCCGACGCGGCCTCGGAGGCCGAGTTGCTGGCCATGGCCGAAGCCGAGCGGGCGGCCCTCGAGGAGCGGAGGGCCGCCCTCCGGCAGGAGCTGAAAATCCTCCTTTTGCCGCGGGACCCCCTTGACGAAAAGAACGTCTTCCTGGAAATCCGGGCCGGAGCCGGAGGGGACGAATCGTCCCTGTTCGCCCAGGATCTTTCGCGAATGTACACCCGCTACGCCGAGAACCGGGGGTGGAAGGCCGAGGTCGTGGAAGCGAGCGTCTCGCCCATCGGCGGCTATAAAGAGGTCATCCTCGGCCTCCAAGGCCAAGGGGCGTATTCCCGGCTCAAGTACGAAAGCGGCGTTCACCGGGTCCAGCGGGTTCCCCGGACCGAGGCCAGCGGCCGGATCCACACCTCGACCGTCACCGTGGCCGTCCTTCCGGAAGCCGATGAGGTCGACGTCAAGCTCGACCCCAAGGACCTCAAGATCGAGGCCTTCGGCTCCTCGGGTCCGGGCGGACAGAACGTCAACCGGAACTACACGGCCATCCGCCTCACCCATAAATCCTCGGGGCTCGTCGTCTCCTGCCAGGACGAGAAATCCCAGCACCGCAACAAGGAGAAGGCCTTCCGCGTCCTTCGGGCCCGTCTGCTCGAGATCGCCCGCTCGGAACAGAGGGCGAAAATCGCGGAGGATCGCCGGTCCCAGGTCGGGACCGGGGAGAGGAGCGAGAAGATCCGGACCTACAATTTTCCCCAATCGCGGGTCACGGATCACCGCCTCGGCGAGAGCTTTCACAATCTCTCCGGGATCCTCGACGGCGCTCTCGAGCCGCTTCTGGAAAAACTCATCCTCCGGGCCCAGGCCCGGCAGCTCGAATCGAGCCCCTCTCGGGCCGACATCTAGCTCCCGGCTTCCGCCCATGGCCACCGTCCGGGATCTCCTCCGAGGGGGGGCCGAGGCCTTGGCCGGAATACCCGGCCTCGATCCGGCCCTCGAAGCCCGGATCCTTCTCCGACGGACCGGCCGCCTGACCGAACTCGAAATCCTCGCCTATCCCGAGCGCCCCGTCGCGGCCGGGTTCGAGAGGAAATTTTGGGCGGCGGTCAAAGCGCGCCGGTCCGGCCGGCCTTTAGCCTATATCATCGAGGAGAAGGAATTCTGGTCGATTCCCTTGACCGTCGGCCCGGCCGTCCTCATCCCGCGGCCCGAGAGCGAATTGCTCGTCGAACGCGCCCTCGGTTTCTGCCGGAGGAAGGATCCCCTCATTCTCGAGATCGGGACGGGGAGCGGCTGCCTGGCCGTGGCCCTGGCCAAGGAACTGCCGGCTTCGCGGATCCTGGCGACCGACGTCAGCCGGCGAGCCCTTCGCCTGGCGTCCTCCAATGCCGACCGCCACGGCGCCGCGAACGTCACCTTTCTCCACGGACGGCTCTTCGGCCCGTTCCGCGGCCGCGGCCTCGAGGGCCGGGCCGACTTCGTCGTCTCCAACCCCCCGTACATTGCCGAAGCCGAGTGGCCGGATCTTCCCGAAGCCGTCCGGAGAGCGGAGCCGCGGCGGGCCCTGATCGCCGGTCCGACGGGCTTGGAAGTCATCCGGGGCCTGGTCCGCGGCGCGCCGAGGTTCCTGAAAAAGGGAGGCCGGCTCGTTTTCGAGATCGGGGCCGGTCAGGCCGATGCCGTCCGGCCTTTGTTCGGCCGGCGATGGGACGAGGTCGAGGTGTCGCTCGACTGGGGCGGGAGGCCGCGGGTTGTCACGGCCCGGCGCCATGTTTGATTCGACGAAGGAGGCTGGAATATTCCTCCAGGGGAGGCAACCGGGAGGTTGTTTCGAAGCGGATCCTCTCCCAATGCTCCGGGGGGAGCGAGGCGAAGGCCTGGACAACCGCGGGGTCGAATTGCGTGCCGCCGTGGCGGAGGATCTCGGTCCTCGCCGCGGGGTAATCCCGGGCTCGGCGGTAAGGGCGATGGGCCGTGATGGCTTCCAGGGCGTCGGCCAAGGCGAAGATCCGGGCTTCGAACGGGATCCGGCTCCCTCCCAGGCCCTTGGGATATCCCGATCCGTCGAATCGCTCGTGATGAAAAAGGATGATCCGGCCGACCTCGGCCACGAGCTTGATCTCCTTGATCAGGCCGTAGCCGAGGGTCGGATGGAGCTTGACCTTGTCCCATTCCTCGGCCGTGAGGGGGCCCGGTTTCTTGAGGATGCTGTCGGGAATGGCGATCTTGCCGATGTCGTGGAGGAGAGCTCCCAGCCTGATCCGGGCCCGGCGGGCGGGGTCCGCGATCCCCAGAAGCGAGGCCAGGACTTCGGAATATTTGGCCACGGTCTGGGAGTGGCCGAACGTTTCGACATCGCGGAGGTCGAGGGCGGCCATGAGGTTTTCGACCGTGGCCTCATAGACGTCTTCGAGTTCCCGGGCTTTGCGGAGGTACCGATTGAGCTCGACCTTGATCCGCTCGAGTCGGCCGGCCCCGAGGATCGCGCTGCGGACGGCCCCGTAGATGCCGGCCAGGTCCTCGGCTCCGAGAACATGGTCGGCTCGGCCGTCACGGAGGAGTTTGAGGCCGGACCTGGGGTCGGGAGACGCCACGGCGAGGACGAGGGGGCCGGACGGGCCGGTTTTCCGGAGAATCCGCAGGAACCTTTTCTCGGCCTCATCCGGGCTGCCGGCCAGGACGACCTTGACCCCGGCGCCGTCCTCGGATCGGGAACCGGCTTCGGGAACGGGTCTGGATTCGACCGGGACGTCGAGCGTCTTGAGGAGACGGGCGATGCGCTGAGCCCCAAGCCCGGGTTCGGCATAAAGAAACACACGATGTCCGCGCATCGGGATTCCTTATACTCCAAGCCGGGGCGATTCTCAAGGCCTCAACGGCCCTCACCCTTGGCGGTGAGGGCGGCGAGCCGAAAACCCCCCGGCCAATCGTCCGGAGGGGGGATTGCGGGACGGCCCGGGGAAAACTACACTGATCGCGAAAAGGAAGCGGGTTTCGGACGCCGGCGGCGTCCTCCGGGAGGCCCTCTTCCAGACCGGAAGGAGAAGGACCATGACGCCCCAGAAAGATGTCCTTGACGAATCGGCGGTCATTATCCAGGAGATCGAGACCACCCTCGAGAAAGCCCTTCAGAAGCGCCGGGAAGAGATCGAGCGCGAACTGGAGGAGAAGATCCGGCGCGATCGCGAAGAATACGAGAGCCGGCTCCGGGGGATCGAGGAGGATTTCGCCCGGGAGCGGGACACGATCAAGGAATACCGCTCCGCCGTCGCCGAATTCGAAACCGTCCAAGGGACCCTCCAGGCCGAGATCCGGGAACATCTCGACAAGAGCATCGGTTTCCAGAAAGAGATCGAGCGCCTGACCGCCCGGACGCTGGACGAGCTGAGGACCGTGGCCGATAAAAGCTCCCAGCTGTCCGAGGTCCGCGACCGGGCCGAAGAAAAGGTCGCCGCCCTCCGGACCAAGCTCAAGGAGAAATTCGGCATCGTCGCCGACGAGCCTCTGGGCAAGAGCGACAACGAGATCGTCGTCAACCTCGAGCAGGAGCTGTCGAAGCTTAAGCGGATCAAGGAGCTGCTCGAAAACGACTCCGCCGCGGAAGAGGACCGGGCTCTCGGATCCGAACCGGAATCCCCGGCCGGCGTTTCGGCCTCTCAGGATTTGCCGGCTCCCGACGAGGACGAGCCCCTGCTCCGCATCCCCGAAGAGGCCGAGCCCGAGCTTCCGCCGACCCCCGAGCCCCTCCTGGCCGAGGAAGAGCCCCGGGCCGAAATCCCGATGCCCGAAATCAACAAATTCATCGAGGAGTTCGTCAAGAGGGAGCAGGAAGCGCCCCCCGTTCCGCACCTGCCCGAGCCGGAACCCCCCCCGGCCGTCTCCGACGGCCGGAAGGCCGCCGCCGACGACCTGAATTTCCAGGCTGTTTTCGAGACCCTCGAGAAATACCGCAAGTCCGAGACCACGGACTATGACGGCGAGATCAGCTATTTCCAGAACCTCGGCCGATCCGTCCTCGACGGCGAATCTCTCATCCGGGCCGTCGGCCACATGCTCGAGGAGGCGCGGAAGCTCTACGAGAAGATCGTCCGCACGGAATCGCCGAAAGACCAGTTTTTCATCAAGCAGGAGCTGATCAACCACCAGGAGATCCTCCGCAAGATCATCCTTCGGGCGGTCAAGCTCTGCGAGCGCGAAGGCCACACCCTCCCCCGGTTCACCGAAGAGATCCTGAACCTGGCCGTCCTCAAGGACCTCCTCGAGAAGCTCAACCTCGACAACTGGTCCAACGCCGACGACTTCCGGTCGTTCGAGGCCTCGGCCGGCCGCCTCAAGGACGCTTTCTACAAGCGGATCACCCCCCCGGCCCACTATCTCCGGTCGATCGTCCAGGAACTCGAAGCCTGAGGACCGGCGCCGTCCCCCTCGGCCCTCAAGCCAGGGGGATTTCTCTTTTTTTCAGGGACAGAAAATAGGCCCGGAGCGCATCCCGATCGGCGGGCTTGAGGTCCCGGAATCGGACGCCGGTATCATACCTGGAGGCTTTGGCCGAGGCTTTCCGGGAGTGGACGACCTCGCCCTGGAAGGCCCTGGCCTGATTCCCCAGGATGAGGAACAGG
>VGJF01000227.1 GCA_016867585.1 Candidatus Aminicenantota bacterium
CCGGAGAAAGGCCAACGTCTCGGCCGGAAAATCCTCCCCGACGACGCCCACGATCTTCGGCCGGGTGAAGTAGCTCGCGGCCAGGGCGCAGTGGGTGCATGAACCGCCGACGATCCGCTCCCGCCGGGCCGAGGGCGTCTCGACCGTGTCGAAGGCGACCGAACCGACGATGACCAGACTCATCGCCTCACCTCACCTCACGTATCTCCCGATGATCGGGGCCAGCTTCTTCTTGAGGGCGGAGGGGATGAGACGGGGCGCGGTGACGATCGTGTTGCGAAGGGCGTCGCGGCAGCCGCAGGTGGCCGGGTCGGCCGCCGGGAAGGCGGCCACGGCCTTTTTGATGATCGCCTTGGCGGTGTCGATGTTCAACCGCAGGTTTTCGAGGATCATCTCGACCGAGACGTGCCCTTCCTCGGCGTGCCAGACGTCATAGTCCGTGGCCAGATTCATGGTCGCGTAGCAGATTTCGGCCTCGCGAAAAAGCTTGGCCTCGGTGGCGACCGTCATCCCGATGACGTCGCCGCCCCAGGCGCGATGGAATTTCGATTCGGCCATCGTCGAGAAGCCGGGTCCCTCCATGCAGATGTACGTTCCGCCGAAGTGAGCCCGGACGCCCAGTCCCACGGCCGTCTCGTAGAGGAATTTCGCAAGCGGCGGGCAGACCGGATGGGCCAGGGAAACATGGGCCGCGATGCCTCCGCCGAAGAAGGTCGAGGGGCGGTGGGTCTTGTCGAAAAACTGGTCGCAGAAGACGATGTCGCGAGGCCGGATCTCCTCCTTGAGGGAGCCCACGGCGCTGACCGAGATGAGCCGCTCGATCCCGAGGAGCTTGAAACCGAAGACGTTGGCCCGGTAGTTGATCTCGAAGGGAAGGCGGCGATGCCCCCGGCCGTGGCGGCTCAGGAAGGCCACGCGCCGGCCCTCGAGAGTGCCGACGATGTAGGCGTCGGAGGGGTCGCCGAACGGGGTTCGAAGCCCGACCTCACGGAGGTCGCCGATCCCCTCGATTTCATACAGGCCCGTCCCGCCGAGAATCCCGATTTCGGCCCGGGGAGCCTTCAGGGCGCGCTTCGCGGCCGGCTTCGCCGGGGATGGTCTTTTTGCGGCCATGGGTCCTCCAGAGGGGGCATCATCGCACATATCGCCGGGACCGACAAGTGTGGTAAAGTGGGATCCCTTCATGAAACGGCCTCTTTCGTCCGTCGAGGTCCGAAAAGCGGCCGGGAGCGATTGATGCACTTTGAGGTTCCATGGCTGGGTTCCGCGCCGAAAATCGACGCTGTCTGGGACAAAGAACCGTGGCTGTGGATCGCCCCCCTGGCGGTCGATAAGGTCCTGGGAGATCCTCCCATCCATCGGCCCTATGCTCAGGCGAAGGTCGCCTATGACGCCGAAGCTCTCAATGTCATCTTCCGCATCGAGGATCGATATATTCGCGCCGTCGCCCGCGGCTATCAGGGCAGGGTCTGGGAGGACAGCTGCGTCGAATTTTTCTTCACGCCCGGCGCGCACCCCGGGGACGGCTATTTCAACCTGGAAATGAACTGCGGCGGCGCGGCTTTCTTCCACCATCAAACGGCCCGGGGCCGGGACGTCGTCCCGGTCGGGGAGGCCGATTTCCGGCGGCTCGAGATCGCCCACAGCCTGCCCGCAATCGTCGATCCCGAAATCGAAGGGCCGCTCGCTTGGACCCTGGAATACCGCCTGCCGGTCGAGATTCTCGGCAAATACGCGCCCGTCGTCCGCCCAGCCGCGGGAGTCGTCTGGCGGGCGAATTTCTACAAGTGCGGGGATAAAACCTCCCGTCCGCACTGGCTGGCTTGGTCCCCGGTCAATCTTCCGCGGCCGGACTTCCACCGGCCCGAATATTTCGGCGAATTGGCCTTTGGCTGAGGCCGCCGCTCAATAATACGTCGTCGGCTCCTCGTCGATGCGTTTTTCCGTCCCCGGCTTGCGGGCCGCCTTCCAGGGGAAGGAGACGTTCCGGCCGTCGATTTGACCCTTGATCGTCCCGGAGATCCGGTCCTTCGAGGCCTTGCCCGCGAAGGTAAAAGATACCGACTTCCCGGCGGCCTTGCCGTCGACGGCGAAGTCGACGTTCTCGCCGTCGATTTTCATGTCCTTGACCGCCGCCGACGAGCCGTTGACCGTGACCTTGGCCTCGGCGACTTGGTAAAGCTGAGTCACTTCCATCGCGAAGCGGAGTGCGTCGCCCCCCTCGCCCGTCGTCCACGTCCAGCTCCCGCTGACGTTCGCCGGGACGATCCAAAGATAGACCTCATGGGTCATCTCGTCGTCTTCGACGGTCGTGTGGGCGTCCGGGGTCCAGTTCTCCATGCTGAAATCATGGGAGACGACCCGCGAGCCCGGCTTCAGCTCGCGGAAGATCTTCGGACGGAGCTTGAGGTTGACCGAGGGCAGGAGGTACATCGGCATGACCGTGGCTTCGTGGAAATCCGCCTGGAAGAGGTCGCCGAGGATGAACTTAACCTTGTCCGTGACGCCGGCTTTCTCGGCGTTCTCATGGCATTCCTTGATCCGCTCGGGATCGATGTCGTAGCCCACGCCGCGGGCGCCGAAGCGCTGGGCCGCCGTGACCAGGATCCGGCCGTCGCCGCAGCCGAGGTCGTAGACGATGTCGTGCTTGGTGACCTTGGCCATCCGGAGCATTTCGTCGACGACGGGATAGCGCGTCGGGACGAAGGGGACGTCGAGGTGGACCTCCTGGGCCAGGCCGTAGGCCGCCGCAAGGGCCAGAAACGAGAAGACCAACAGGGCGCGCTTGGATGGGTGGGTCATCGCATTCTCCTTCATTTCCCGGGCGGATGTCGGGCCGCGCATGGAAGAGAGATATTATTCCCGCCGCCGCCGGGTTGTCAAATTTCGGTCTAATTCATTGAAGGGGGAATCGAAATCGAGTATCTTGAGGGCCGGGAGGGAGATCTCGAATGGAAGATCCGCTCGTCGGCAAAGCCGCGGAGATCTTGAGTAGGGCGAGGCGCGTCGTCGCGCTGACGGGCGCGGGCATTTCGGCCGAGTCGGGAGTGCCGACGTTCCGGGGAAAGGACGGACTCTGGCGCCAGTTCCGGGCCGAGGACCTGGCCACGCCCGAAGCCTTTGCCCGCGACCCCAAGCTCGTCTGGGAGTGGTACGAGTGGCGGCGGGGACTCATCGCCCGTTGCGCGCCGAACGCCGGGCATGTCACCCTCGCCGCGTGGGAACGGGTTTTCCCCCGTTTCACCCTCATCACTCAGAATGTCGACGGCCTTCATCCCTCAGCCGGATCGACGAACATCCTCGAGCTTCATGGGAACATCTGGAAAGTCCGCTGCACGAGGGAGGGAACCGTTACGGATAATCGCGACGTCCCTCTCCGCGAGATCCCTCCGCATTGTCCGAGTTGCGGCGCCCTCCTCCGACCCCACATCGTCTGGTTCGGCGAGTCGCTTGACCAGGCGGTCATCGGCCGCGCCTTCAAGGAGAGCGCCGCCTGCGAGGTCATGGTCGTCGTCGGGACGTCGGCCATCGTCCACCCCGCCGCGTCGCTCCCCCATTATGCCGCCGAGGCCGGCGCGGCGGTCATCGAGGTCAATCCCGACCCGACGCCTCTTTCGCCCTACGCAACGGTCTCCTTGCGCGGCCCCGCCGGCCAACTCCTTTCAACACTAAAACCAAGAGAGACCGTTTCATAAAACGATCTCTCTAATTGAAAGACAGAAAGTTTTGTGTATAATTAAAACATATCTTCTTGGAGGATGTTTCTTTGTCTATAATCAAAACGTACATCGAGCGGCCGTTTGTTCTCGACCGGATTTCTCCGTTCATCGGCAAACCCGTCATCAAGGTCCTCGTCGGCCAGCGGCGTGTCGGGAAAAGCTTCCTTCTCTATCAAATTATGGACGCGCTGCGCAAGAAGGGAGTTTCGAATGCCCGGATCGTTTATATCAATAAGGAACTCCACGAATTCGACGACATCCGCACGGATCGAGATCTCCTAGCCTATATCGAAACACGCGCCCCGAAGGGAAAAGATCCGATCCGCGTATTCATCGACGAAATTCAAGAAATTGACCGCTTCGAAAAAGCCCTGAGGTCGCTCGTCGCCTTGGGCGGATACGACCTCTACTGCACGGGAAGCAACGCCCGGATGCTGTCGGGCGAGCTGGCGACCGGCCTGGGCGGCCGGGCCGTGGAAATCCGAGTCCACGCCCTCACCTTTCCCGAATTTCTTCGGTTTCATCGGTTGGCGCCTTCGCCGCAATCCCTGGAAACGTACATTCGTCTGGGCGGGCTCCCCTTTCTGATCCATCTGCCGCCGGAAGAGCGAACGGTGTACGAATACCTCCGCAGCGTCTATGGAGCGATCCTGTTCAAGGACGTCATCCGGCGCCACAATATCCGAAACCCGGCCTTTCTGGAGCGGCTCGTGCTCTTTCTCGCCGATAACGTCGGCAGCCTCGTCTCCGCCAAGAAAATCTCGGATTTTCTCAAGGCCCAGAGCTCCAAAATCTCCCCCAATATCGTCTTGGATTACCTTGGCTATCTGACCGAATCCTACGCCGTCCATCGGGCCCGGCGATATGACATCGCCGGCAATAAAATCTTCGAGATCGGCGAGAAATATTATTTCGAGGACCTCGGCCTGCGCCACGCCCTTGTCGGCTTCCGCCAGGTCGATATCCACAAGACGGTCGAGAATCTCGTTTTCGTCCACTTGACGGCCGCGGGATTCGAAGTGATGGTCGGAAAAACGAACGGCGGCGAGATCGATTTCGTCTGCCGCCGCGACGGAGAGAGGCTCTATGTCCAGACCGTTTACCTCCTCGCCGACAAGAAGACCCGGGAGCGGGAGTTCGGCCGTCTTTTAGAGATCAAGGACAATTATCCGAAATACGTCGTGTCGATGGACCCGATGGCCGGCGGCAACGTCCAAGGCGTCCGGCATATCGCCCTCCTCGACTTCCTCCAGAAGACTTGGTAAAGTGAAGCTATCGCCGCCGTAGAATCCCGTTCTCCTCAGATTTTATCCGACTTTTTTCAGTCGGAAATCGCCGAGATTGGCGATTCTGCCCCCGCCCTTGGCTTCATCAAGGGCGTTCATGAATTGAAGGCGGACCTTTCCGGTCATCGCTTCGGAGGCTTCAATACGAACGACATACGTCTTCGGCCCCTTCTCGAGCCAAAAATACGGGGACAAAACAATACGGGGACACATACCATATCTGTCCACTTTTGAGGACAGATATGGTATGTGTCCCCGTATTGTTTTGTCCCCGTATTGTTTGTTTTCTATTTGCACGGAAGGGCCTCCATCTCCAGGAGCCCTTTCAGAATATCGAATTCCGGGTCCTTGTGCATGAGGACGGCCTCGCGCCGGACGGCATAGGCGGC
>VGJF01000228.1 GCA_016867585.1 Candidatus Aminicenantota bacterium
GAGCGCGCCGGGGAACCAGCCCACGGGGATGAGCCCGTAGAGCTTGGAGGATTTCCGGGCGGGCTTGAACTCGATGACCCCGACGGCGTTCTGGGTGCCGTTGGCGACGAAGAGGAACTCACCCCGCCGGTCGAAGGCCAGGGCGTTGGGCGAAGCCCCGAAGAGGTCGGCCGGGCTGGGTTTCGTCCAGATCGTCTCGACGACCTGGTCGGTCTTGGTTTCGATGACGCTCAGGTTGTCCGAGGCGGCGTTGGCGCAGACGACATACCGGCCGTCGGGCGAGACGGCCAGGGCCGAGGCGTGGAGATGGACGAGGACCTCGGCCGCGACCCGGCCCGCCTCGAGGTCGATGACCGTGACCGACCCTTCGTTGGCGACGAACGTCGTCGGGTCGACCTTGACCTTAGTCCCGCGGCCCGCCGGCCCGGTGACGTCCCCCTCGACCGGGCGGCGCCCGCCCCAGTTGCTGACGTAGGCCTTCCGGCCGACGAGGACGACGTCATAGGGGGCCACGCCGACGTCGAACGTCCGGAGGAGCCTTCCCGACGCCGATTCGACCTCGGCCAGGCGGTTGGACAGGTTGAGGGCCGCGTAGAGGCGCGACCCGTCGGGCGAGACGGCGATCCCGGCTGGGATCTCCTCTTCGCGGCGAAGCCCCTCGACCTTCGGCAGGGGAATCGTGAACCGGCCGGTCACGAGGCCTCTGGGGTCGACGTCGAAAACCTTGAGGCTGCCCATGACGTTGCTCAGGTAGAGCTTTCGTCCGTCGGGGGAGAAGGCCAGGCCGGTGTAGCTCGCCTGGCCTTTCTCGTCCGGCTTGAGGATGTTCTCCGAGGTGACCCGGGGAAGCTCCTCGGTCGCTCCCTCGGCGGGGAGGGGGACGGTCTGGAGGACGCGCCCGGTCTCCGGGTCCAGGGTGACGAGCTCGTGGGTCTTGCCCGAGACGACGAGGAGCCTGCCGTTCGGGCTGAGGGCCAGGACCTGGGGGCGCATCCCGGGGAGGTCGACTTGGCGGCCGACGGGGGTGAGGGTCTGGTCGACCGGCAGGACGGACCGTCCGTCGGCCGTGCGCCCGACCGTTTGACCGGACGGGCCCCAGGCCGCGGCGGCGAGGACGAGGGCGGGGAGGAGGGATATCGAGGTCGTCCATTCTCGTCTTTTCATCGAAGCCCTTTCCAAGATTATTTTTTCCGGACGATTCCGTAAAGGTTCATGATCTCCGCATCGACAGCCTTGAGGAATTGCGCGATTTGGCGCGTCGCGCTTCCCTCGGCGTCGTAGGCTTCCCCGGTGACGTCCTTGATGAAGCCGCCGAATTCGCGGTCGACGAGGGGCTTGAGAATTCCCGACATGTCGGTGACGAGGGACAAGCGGACGACCATCAAAAGGCGGTGGTACCGTCTGAAGAAGGACGGGTCGATCGCCTTGGCGTCACGGGCCGAGACCGCGGCCGTCATCAGCGATTCGAGGCTGTTGATGGTCTCGTCAGTCCCCGCCCGGTTCTCGCTCAGGGCCGCGAACGCGCTATATAATTTCTCGACGAGTTCCAGTCCGGAGGCCGCCTGGGAACTCAGCCTCGGGGGCGGCATCAAGACGAACGCCATGAGGACCGCGAGGACCGCGCATTTTTTCATCCTTGTCCCTCCTTGGTCGGACCGGAGTTTGTCCTCGGAGACCGGACTCCCGGCTCAGAGGACGATTTTTTTCTTGCCCCAGCGGAGTTTCATCGTCAGGACCTTGTCGGTCGAGAAGATCCGGCCGGCCACGTAGACCATGACTCCGAAGAAGGCGGCCATGTAGAGTACGCCGAAGGCCACGGCCCGATAATTCTCGAGGTAGATGTTCTGCATGGCCAGGAAGGGATGGGAGAAGGGGATGGCCAGGATGAAGAGCTTGACCGGGAGGGACATCGTCTTGACGTCGGCGAACATGGAGACGAAGTAGGGGATCATGATCAGGATGAGCATCGGCATGACGAGGCTCTGGGCGCTCCGGAAGTCCTCGGCCAGGACGCCGAGGATCGTGGCCATGGCCAGGGCGCAGAGGATGGCGAAGAAAAGCGACGCCCCGAGGATGACCAAGGCGTTCGCGTTGAGGGTCAGGCCGAGCTTCTGGACGACCTGGCTGACGCCGGGCATCTGGGCCATGTCGCCCGTGAAGCCGCTCATGTAGGAGCGGAAGCCGACCATGTAGATCACGGCCGAGAGGAGGCCGACGAATCCGGAGGCCAGCATCTTGGCGGCGACGATCGAGGTCCGGGGGATGGGGACGGTCAGGAGCGTTTCCAGGGTCTTGTTCTGCTTCTCCATGGCGATGGCCGAAATGACCATCTGGGAGGAGTAGAGGATGATCATCATCAGGATGACCGGGATGAAGACTGTCTGCGAGGTGACGAAGCCGGTCACGGCCGAGGCCGAGCCTTCGGCCATCCGGCTT
This sequence comes from Candidatus Aminicenantota bacterium, assembly GCA_016867585.1. Lineage (GTDB taxonomy): Bacteria > Acidobacteriota > Aminicenantia > Aminicenantales > UBA4085 > JAAZPG01. The sequence goes on from VGJF01000228.1 coordinate 2,437, forward strand.
TTAATGATGATGAAGTCCCGGCTCTTGATCGGGCTTTTAATGGCCTCGGGCGTCGTCTCGGGAACCCGGGCCTTGAGGAAATCGTCCGAGAGGACCTTGTTGATCGCCTCCAGGAAGCCCTTGACGATGGCCGAGGTCCGGGCGCCGATGATCGAGAAATTGCGGAGGTAGGAGTACGTTTCGACGACCTTGGGCTCCATTCGGCGGACGGACTCCCCGAATCCCTCGGGGATGACGACGAGAAGGTTTGTGTCGCCGGCCCGGCCGGCCTCGACGGCGGCCTGGGCCGTCGCCGCCGTCACGGCCTCGATCTTGAAGTTCATGGTTTGGAGGCCGGTCAGGAGCTGGGCCGAGAGGGCGGACTTGTCCAGGTCGAAGACGGAGATCTTCTGGGCGGCCGCGGCCCGGGCGGCCTCCTTCCGGGTCATCTGGCCGATGAAGTAGAACATGCCCATCATCAGGAGGAGAGAGACGATGAGTTGCTTGGAGAGGAGCTCTTTGACTTCCTTGAAGAAGAGGTTTCGGAATTTTTTCATCGGAGGGCGCTCCTGAAGACATTCTCGAGGTTGGGGGCTTGGTATTTGTCTTTCAGGCCCTGGGCCGTGCCGCTGTCGAGGATGCGGCCCTTGTCGATCAGCGCGACCCGGTCCGAGAGGAATTCGATCTCGAGCATGTTGTGCGAGGAGAGGAGGACTGAGATCCCCTCCTTGGCGAAGCGCTTGATGATCTCCCGGACCTCGAGGGAGTTGATGACGTCCAGCCCCGAGGTCGGCTCGTCCAGGATGGCCAGGCTCGGGCGGGTCATGAGGGCCCGGCCGAGGAGGAGTTTGCGGACCATGCCCTTGCTGTACGTCCCGACCTTGCTCCCCAGCCGCTCGCCCAGGCCGGCGATGTCCTCGGCCCGCTTGACGAAGCCGGCCGCCTCGTCCGGCTTCTCGGCGTAAAAATTGGCCATGAACTTGAGATAATCGCGGCCCTTGAGGTTTCGGTAGGCCCCGGCCTCTTCTGGGAGGTAACTGATGTTCTCCCGGAATTTATCCGGGCTTTTGCGGAGGTCATGGCCCATCAGGGTCACGGTCCCGGCCGTGGCCGTGAGGAGGGTGGCCACGATTCGGAGGGTCGTAGTTTTGCCCGCCCCGTTCGGGCCGATGAGGGCGAAAATCTCGCCCTCGTCTACCGAGAAGCTGATGCCCTTGACGGCCTCGACTGCCCCGTAAGATTTCTTGAGTCCTTCGACCTTTAAGATCACGCCCATCGACTCCTCCTTAAAAACCTATTTTATAATTCGGTGACAGATATCTCAATCACTTATCTCAGAATTCAGTGCCAGATAGAATTCGGTGACAGATATCTCAATCCCCGAATTCATGAAATTCAAAATATTACATTGGACGTGTATTGGGATGAAAGAAACTGTAAAGAAAGAAATAAGTGATTGAGTTATCTGTCACCGAATTGAAATACGAAAAAGGAGAGGGGGGGTTCATCGAATTCGGGGGAGGACGACCAGGGCGTCGCTGACCGGACGTTCGCCGGCGGGATCGGAGGGATTGTTTACGACCTTGTCCCGGACGACCATGGTCGTCGACCCGCCGCCGTCGAGGTTAATGGCCTCGACGCAGCCGAGCTCAGTCATCAGGGCCGCTAGCTCCGGGATCGACATCCCCACACTCGTCTTCGGCTGCCGTCCGTCGACCGTCATCAGGACGATCGTCAGGTCGGCTTTCACCCCGATGGCCGTCCGCGGATGCCTCTGTCCATAGAATCCTTCCGGAAAAATTTCCTCCTCGCCTGCGACGATTTCGCCCCCGCGGACGAGGCGCGGGCCGGCCCCGACGATGAACTCGGGTTCGAAGGAAAAGGGGGGATCGGACCGAAGGTCAGTCTTGATTTCGACCGAAGCTCCCTCGCGGACGTTTTCCGCTGCCCAATCGCGGGCCGTTCCGGAGGCGGAGAGGACGAATCCGTCTCGGGGGATGGGGGCGCTTCCAGTGCCGTCTTTCACCAAGGTCACTCGTCCCCGCTCGATGATGGCTTCCAAACCGTCGGGCGCGGTCAAGGTTGACCGATGGAACTCGGGAAGGAAAACGATGAGTTCATCCTGGCCTCGGGGTCGGTTGAAACCGGAAATCGGCCTCGACGCATGGAGGCCGACGATAAGCTCGGCCGAGAAAGCCGAACGGGCGGCGGCGACTCGTATTCGTCCTTCGGCGTTCGAGACGGCGAGAGACGACCGGCCGGCGTCAGGCTCGCTTAGGATTGTTCCTTTAAGGACGAGTAGTCCAGCCGGCTCACCGCGATAAATCCCCGTCGTCCGGAAATAGCCGCCGTTGACCGCGGCAAGCGCCCCCCGACGCGAGGCCATCGAACTCGTCGTTTCCGCGCCGACGATTTCGTCCATGGCCACGGCCAATTCCAGCCGGACCAGACGCGGTTCGAGCGTCAGGATGTGAATCTGCCAGCGGTTGGACCCCTCCGCCTCTCCAAAATCCCCCCGCCGAACGAATATGTGTTCCACTCCCGGGGCTACGGTTTCGATCGTCTTTTCCTCCGGCCATTTCTCTGGCCCCTGGTCGGAAAGGGCGACGTCCCAAAGCCCAATAGCTACGAGCCCGATCAGCGCCGTAAGATGAAGAAGAAGTCCTTTTCTCTTCATGTTCGACATTTTATTAATTCGGTGACAGATAACTCAATCACTTATTTCTCATCCCTAGATGCGGAATAAGATATAACGCGATAAAGTTGGGCAAAAAATCATTCAGCTAAGATAAATAATTCGATTTATACCGAGACAGGCGTCTCATTTCGGGAATTCTCTTTATTCTCAGATATATCTTTATCGAGATAAGGAATTGAAATATCTGTCACGGAATTAGATTGTGCGGAATTAATTCGTTTCAGAATAATTATTGATACCTGCATAAG
>VGJF01000229.1 GCA_016867585.1 Candidatus Aminicenantota bacterium
GCCCAGCGTAAACCAAAGTCCTCGCCGGAAACGGAACGAGCGACAAAACGACCGCCCCGAGCCACCAGAACAGGCCGAGTCCGCGAAGGAGGGGCCAATCGAACAGGCCGCTCATGACGAAGAAAAGCACGCCGGAGACCGTGGCGACGAGAATGACGATGGATTCGTAGGAATAGACGCGGAGAGCGGGGAAGAGAAGGCCGACGAGGAGGAAGGCCGTCCCACAGCCGAAATAGAGATGCCGGGCCGCGGTCTGGACATAGGTCCGAACGGCCTCCTTTTTCCGGCGCCGGATGCCGTAAACGATGCTGTAAATCCAACCGATGACGGCCGCCGCGACCCAGTTGAGCCATTCCCAGTCGTACAAACGAAGAGAAGCGAGGACGTAATTCCCGACGAGGGCCAGGGTGAGGAGGACGCCCCAGACGACGAAAAGGGTCCCCGATTCGGCGGTCGACCGTTTTGTTTGATCGATCATCCGACGGATGAGTTGAATTTCTTCCCGGGCTTGACGCTCGTCCATGTTGACTCCTGTTGATGCAAACTACTTTGTAATGCAAAGTAAATATAAGGCTCCAAAAGTCTTTTGTCAAGCCCCATTCAAAAATATTTTGCGGCGCCGCTATTCCGTCTTGATCGCGATCCTTTTTTTATCCTTGCCGCCGAACCGGCTTTCCGTCGCAAACTCGATCCAGCCGTCGCCGCCGTCCTTCTTGACGAGATAGCGAAACCGTTGAGCCGATTTGCCCAACAGACGAAATTCCGTCAAGGCTCCCGCTCCGGCCGATGCCCGGTCGTCCATATGGTAAAGATCGACCGTCGTCGAACTCGCCGTTATCGGAACGAGGGTGATGTTGGACGAGGAGGCGAATTTAAGCCTGTCCCGGACCGCCGTCCTCAAGGCCACGGCCCGGTCGCTGGAGGTCGGGTACGTCCGGTCGTTCTTCACGGTCACGTCCACCCAGAGAAGGTCTCCTGTCGCCGGAATGACGTTGACCTCTCCGATTTCGACTTTCGGGAACTGGCTGGAGCAGTACAAGATGAATAGGCACTGCCGGATCGCCTCGTCCTCCATGTATCTCGACGGCGGAGTCCGGGTGATGTGTTTCTTGGCCGTGCCCCCGATCCAGATGTCTCCGAGGTCCGGGTGACGGACTTTGCGGGGCTTGATCCATCCCTCCCCGGTGAGGTCGAAGTCGATCCAGTGCATCATCTCCTCTTCGGACACCCGGCCGTCGCCGTCCTCGTCGGCGTCGGGGGGGCTTCCCCAAAGCTCGATGAGATAGGCGAACCGGCCGAACATGAAATAGGAATTCGCCTGGGCCTGCCCGACCATGCCGCTGATCGTCGGCCGGTAGTCCTTCAGGATCCGCGCCCCGGCGGTGACGATCGCCGTCTGGACGGCCATGTCGTTCTGGTAAGCCGGATCGACGATGCGGTCGAAGAGCTGGGCGTACTTGTTCGTTTTGCGCATTTCCTCGAGCTGCGTCCGGACGCGCTCCTGCTGGATCTGGCGCTGCTCGGCCGTCATCTGGGCCGCCGCCCGCGAGACTTGGGGAGCGGCGAACATGATCAGCCTTCCGGTGTTGTGGAAGTGGAAGGAGCCGAAGATGTTCGAGTGGGCCAGCCAGAACTCCATGACGTTGCGCGTTTCCGGCTCGCTCAAGGGATAGGGCTCTCCGTTCTGGAGGGACCAATCGAAGGGGAAATTGCGGTTCGGGTCGGGCCCGCCGAGATCGTCTTCGTTGATCCGGCCGTCGCCGTCGTTGTCGAAACCTTCGCTGCCGATCATCCGGAAACGGGGGGCCGGGTCGGCCGGCTCCGTGACCCGGACGAATCGCCGACCGTCGGCCGAGAGCTTGAATCCTCCCCGGGGATCCTCGGCATACATCATCGAGAGCTCGCCGTCGCCGTCGACGTCCTCGGTTTGGTCCTCGTCGAGGAGGCCGTCGCCGTCGTCGTCCTCGGGCCGGTAGGGTTCGCGGGGATTGTTGGCCGTGTTGGGCAGCCGGGCATAGGAATCGTTGGCGTCGGGATTCTTCCCCGGCAGGATGTAGAACGTCGTCGCCTCCATCAGGCCTCGGACGTAGGGGTCGTATTCGTACCGAGTCAGGAGATACCAGGCCGTGTAAAGGGCGCAGGTGGTCCCGTTGATTTCGTTGCCGTGGATCGCCCCGTCGATCCACATCGCCGGCTTGTCGCCGGCCGGCCCCGTCGCCTTCGCCGTGAGGACGAGGATGTTCTGTTCGCGTCCCATCCGGCTCTTGCCGATCGCCTGGAGTTCGGCGAGCCGCGGATACTTCGCCGCGAGGTCGCGGAGAATATTCTGAAGCTCGTCGTAGGTGTAATATCTTTTCCAGCTGAGGGGGAAGTCCAACTCGCCGTGGTAGCCGCCCGGCGAGGGCTGGATCTTGTCTTGGGCCGAGAAAGAAGGCACCCGAGAGGGGAAAAGAACGAACGCCGACGCGATGAGAAGGACGAGAAGAGCTGTTTTTTTCATGTCGGGCCTCCTCACTTCACGACGACGTCCCTGACGGACGTCCCGCCCTTCTGGGATGTCGCCACGACCTTGAGGGGCGCGTCGTCCTCGACGGCGACGAGCCATTGGACTTCTCGTCGGGGCCCCGTTTGCGGAGGGCCCTCTGTTTCGAGGCCTCCTCGCTGGCCCCTTTGAAAGCCCGGTTTCCCGGCCGGCAGGCCGGGCATCATCGGCAAGGCGGGCTGGCCGCCGCGCTGGCCGACGGCCGGCCGTTCGGCGGCCGTCGAGACGCCCGGGATCTTCATCGTCCCTTCCAGGACTCCGAGGCGCTGCCAGACGCCGCCCTGAAGATACGTGACCTTGGACCGGTCCCCGACGAGCCAGACGACGTCTTCGCGGTTGTTCTGCAGGGTCGCCCCGCGGGCGACATGGGTCGGGAGAGGCCCTTGATTCTCTATGATAGCCGTGATTTCGACGATCTTATACCGGCCCTTGCCGCCGCTCTTCCGGATCGTCACGACGTCGCCCTGTCGGAAAGCCTTGGCTTCCGCCGCGTTCGCGGCCGTGTAAAGGACCTTCGCCCGGACGTCGGTGACTTGGACATCGGGGAGCAGGCCCGCCCGGAACTTCTCGAATTGCCAGTGTTTCTCGCAGACGCCGACGAGCGGCTCGCCGGGCAGGGCGTTCGACCGGTATTTCGGGATCCAGCCGCCGATTTCGCCGTCGCCGAGCTCGGGGTGTTTGAACGGCGTCCACTTGACGAAGAGCCGGCCGCCGTATTTATCGTCGTTCCACTTGAGCAAGGACCGCTCGACCTCGTTCCTCGCTTCGGGCGACCGGGCGTCGATTTCCGGGAATCCCGGGATGTCCTTCTGGGGATTCCAGAGCTCCGTCGTCACGGCGTAGGCCCCGAATTGCTGGAACCACCAATCAATGACCATGCCGTAGCCGTAGCGCTGGTCGCGCTCCTCGTTGTAGCCCATGATCCAGCCCCGGGGCATTTCGTAGCCCCGCTCCAGGGCGTATGTGTTCCTCGTCTGGCCGCGGAGCTGGGCCTTGAAGTCGGCCATCAGCTCGGGCTTGAGCCAGGCCTCGGGGACCTTTTCGCCGATGATTTCGAGGTACTTCCGGCCGAGGACGAGGTCGTAGACGGCCACGTCCCGGGGATGGAGAGAAGAGTCGGGCGCCGTTCCGGGCACGCGGTAGGTGAATCCGCCCGAGGTGTGAAAATTCTGGACCATGGAGATGTTGCGGTGGTTGACCGCGAACTCGACCAGGGCCTGGGCTTCGGGGGACGACGTCGGATAGGCGCCCGTTCCGCCGGCGAAGCCATCGTCCGTCCACCACCCCTCGGGGAAATTCCGGTTGACGTCGAATCCGGCCTCTCCGTCCTCGCCGCGGCGTCCGTCGCCGTCGTTGTCCTTGTCCTCGACGACCACCGAATAGCGGGTCTTGGCCGTCTGTTCGTTGGGGCCGACGCGGACCATGAGGCGGGGGTCCTTGTCGTCGATGACGAAGGCCCCCTTCGGGTCTTTGTACCGGAACTGGGTGATGTGCCCGTCGCCGTTCAAGTCGTCCGGCCCGTCTTCGTTGACCTTCCCGTCGTTGTCGTCATCGCGCTTCATCGAGTTCCCCCGCTGGGAGATCTCGCGCTCGACGCTGTTGTAGACCCCGTCGGGATTGACGATAGGGTTGATGTAGAAGACCCGGGTGTCGACGAGCTTCGTGACCTCTGGCTCGGAGCCGTACCTCGAGACGAGCTTGTCGATGATGTAGAGGCAGACCTCGCTTCCGGTGTATTCGTTGCCGTGCATTCCGCCGTCGATGTAATGGCCGGGCTTGCCGGTGTCCCGGGGGATGACCGGAGCGGGGACTTCGTTGCGCGGATGGGCCAGGGGGACGAGCCGGTCGATCGTCGTTCCCGTCTTGCGGTTGGTGATGACGAGGACATAGATCGTCCGGCCCATGTGGCTCCGTCCGATCTCCAGGAGCTCCGTGATCTCGGGATACGCCTGGGCCACGGCCTTGAGATAGGCCACGGCCCCCGTATAGCCGTGATAATCGTTGAAAGTGATGGGGACCTTCTGGGCGGCGGGGGCGACGATCGCCAAGGCGAGCAGGCCGGCCGTGGCCGTCCCGACGATGCGGGATCGCGTGCTTTTATCCATGTGACCTCCTTCAGGACTCAGAACGGTCAATCGACGACGATTTCGTCGATGAAAATCCAGGCTTTGCCGCCGGCCCCTTTGTGCCAGTCCGGACAATGGAGAAAACTTTTCGTCGCGACCCGGACGAATCGGGCCGCGAGCCCGGGCGGGGCCGCCGCGGCGAAGGTTTCGACGAACGCCCCCTCCCGCCTCGGGTCGAGCTTGGCCCGGGCCAGCCCGATCTCGCGGAAGTCGACCCCGTCCGAGGAGACGGAGAAGGCGACTTCGGCCGGAACCCAGATCCAGGCGTTGATGTTCTGGAGAAAATCGGTCCGGACGGAGCGGAGCGGCCTGACCTCGCCCAAGTCGATCGTGGCCTCGAGCTCTTCGCCTTCGAAGCTGGCCCAGAGGATGTCGTAATCTTCGGCGCCTTTGAGCCCGTCGGTCAGCGCGGAGGGGCCGCCGACGGGATATTTGTCGCTCGGCGGGACCGCGCAGGTCACGGGCTTCTCCCAGGCGAGATGGGTCAAGGCGCCTTCGGCGAAATACCTTTCCATATCGGCCCTGTAACGTTCCGGGGAAAGACCTCGCTCGTCGAGGGCGTGGAAGCCCGTCGCGGCGGCCGCCTCGGCGAATTCGGCCAGGCGGGCCCGCATTCCGGGCCCGAGCTCATAACCCGCCGGTGTCCGATGAAAAATCGAAAGGTCCGGG
>VGJF01000230.1 GCA_016867585.1 Candidatus Aminicenantota bacterium
TCGTGGCCGAAACCAGGCCCCAGGCCGTCGCCGCCGCCCGGCGGGTGTGCGTTTTCGTCGAGCCTCTCCCGGAGATCCTCGACCCCGATGAGGCCCTGGCCCCGGGCGCGCCCCTGGTCCACGAGGAGCACGGCACGAACCTCATCCACCGCCATGTCATTCATAGGGGGGATGTCGCCCGCGGTTTCGCCGAATCGGCGTTCGTCGTGGAAGAGGAGTTCCGGACGCCCTTCGTCGAGCACGCCTACCTCGAACCGGAGGCCGCCCTCTGCCATGTGAGAGAAGACGGCGTCGTCGAAGTCCGAGGCAGCATGCAGCACCCTTATTCCACCCGCCGCTTCGTCGCCGAGTTCCTCGGCCTGCCCCTGGCCCGGGTCGAGATCCTCGGAACGCCCATGGGCGGCGGCTTCGGCGGCAAGGACGACACGGCGGCCCTGGTCTGCGCCCGGACGGCCCTGGCGGCCTTGCTGACGGGGCGCCCGGTCAAGATGACCTACGACCGCGAGTGGTCGATGCGCGAGAGCTACAAGCGCCATCCCTACCGGATGCGCTACCGCATGGGCGTCGGGGCCGACGGACTCATCCGGGCGGTCCGATGCCGCATCGTCGCCGACGGGGGGGCCTATTGCTCCGTTTCTCCCTGGGTGACCTGGCGTTCGACCGTCCAGTGCTGCGGCCCCTACGTCGTACCCCATGTCGACGGCGAGGTTTCGAGTGTCTACACCAACCACGTCTTCACCGGCGCCATGAGGGGCTTCGGCTCTCCCCAGGTCAACTTCGCCGTCGAGCAGCTCGTCGAGATCGCGGCCGAGCGGGCGGGTCTTTCCGGGGTCGAGTTCCGCCGGCGCAACATGGTCCGCCGGGGATCGACGACCATCACCGGACAGGTCCTCGAAGGCCACGCCGTCAGCATGTCCGAGGTCCTCGACCGCGTCCTGGCCGCGAGCGGCTATGAGGAAAAGCTCGCCCGCTCGTCCCGCGGCCGCGGGGAAGGCGATTACTACGGGATCGGGCTGGCCATGAGCTACAGAGGAGTCAGCCTCGGGGCGGAGGGCACGGATGTCTGCGCCGCCGTCGTCAGCGTCCAATTCGACGGCTCGGTCCTTCTCGAGGTCGGCGTCCACGAGAACGGCCAGGGCGCCGAGAGCGCGATGATCCTTCTCCTCGCCGAGGAGCTCGGCGTCGACCGCGGCGCCATCGTCTACCGAAGGCCGTCGACCTCGTCCGTTCCCGACAGCGGGACGACGGTCGCCTCCCGGGCGACGATCATGGGAGGAGGGGCCGTCAGCCGGGCGGCGGCGGAAGTGCGCCGGCAGATGGCCGGAGCCGTCGCGGACGACCTCGGCTGCCGGCCGGAGGAGGTTCGCTTCGTCGGCGGCCGCCTGACGGCTCCCGGCGGGCGGAGCGTCGGCTTCGCCGAAGCGGCCCAGCGTCTTTACCGCAACCAGAAGTACCCTTACGCCCTCGGCGTCTTTCCTGCCCCGCACGTCGATTGGGACGAGTCTTGCGGCCAGGGCCGCGCCTACTTCACCTGGGTTTACGGCTGCCAGGCCGTCGAGCTCGCCGTCGGCCGCCGCACCGGCCGGATCAAGCTGCTCAACGCCTGGGCGGCCCACGATGTCGGCCGGGCGGTCAACCGAGCCTCCCTCCTCGGCCAGTTCTACGGGGGCATGGCCATGGGCGCCGGCTACGGGCTCTTCGAGGAGGCGGTCATGGAGGAGGGCCGGCCCTGCTCTCTCAACTTCGACACCTACCGCATCCCCCGTTCAACGGACCTTCCGGAGATGACGGCCATCATCGTCGAAAATCGCGACCCTCTCTCGCCCTCGGGGGCGAAGAGCATCGGCGAGCCGTCCAACGAAATCATGGCCCCGGCCATCGCCAATGCCTACTACCACGCCACCGGACGGCGTTGCCTCCGCCTGCCCGTTGGAGGCGGGAAATGAGACCCGCCGCCCCGAAAATCCTTGTCGTCAATGGCCGGAGCGTCCGCCTCACGGCCGCCGATCGTCGAAAGAACCTCCTCGACTTCCTTCGCGAAGACCTGGATTTGACCGGGGCCAAGCGCGGCTGCGGGATCGGTGTCTGCGGGGCCTGCACCGTCCTGGCCGACAATCGGCCTCTGCGTTCCTGCCGGACCCTCGTCGCCGACGTTCTCGGCCGCCGCCTGACGACCATCGAGGAGCTTGCCGCGCCGGACGGAAGCCTCCATCCGCTGCAGAGAGCCTTCATCGATGCGGGCGCCATTCAGTGCGGCTACTGCACGCCGGGAATGGTCCTGACGGCCCACGCCTTTCTCCTCAAGCATCCCGAGCCGAGCCGGGCGGAGGCGCGCCGGGCGATTTCGTCCAACCTCTGCCGCTGCACCGGCTACCAGCAGATTATCGAGGCCATCCTGGCCGCCGCCCCCGCCTACAAGAAGAAGGAGTGACCGCGTGAAAGACGACTCGTTGGACGAGAAGCTGAATATTTTGGCCGGCTTGGGGGCCGACCTCCGAAACCGCGATTTCCTGCTGACCTGGGAGCATTCCCTCGAGGAGATCCGCTCGGTCCTCCTCGCGGCCAAATGCCTGCGCGAGCTTTACGAAGCCGGTCGGTCGATCCGCGTCTTCGACACGGGACTCGCCGTTTCGATTTTCCGCGACCAGTCGACGCGGACGCGCTTCAGCTTCGCTTCGGCCGCGGCCGCTCTCGGCTTGACCCCGACCGACCTCGATGAGGCCAAGTCGCAGATCGCCCACGGCGAGACGGTCCGCGAAACGGCCGTCATGATCTCCTTCCTGGCCGAGGCCGTCGGCATCCGCGACGACATCTACCTCGGAGAAGGCAACCGCGACATGCGGGCGATGGCGGCCGCGCTCCAGGAAGGATACGAGCGGGGCGTGATATCGCGCCGGCCGGCGGTCATCAACCTCCAATGCGACATCGACCATCCCACCCAGACGTTGGCCGACCTCCTCCATCTCGAGCGGCACTGCGGCGGGCTCGACGGGCTTCGCGGCCGCAAGTTCGTCGTCTCCTGGGCCTACTCCCCGAGCTACGGAAAGCCGCTCTCCGTGCCGCAAGGTCTCATCGGCCTCCTGACCCGTTTCGGAATGGACGTCACCCTGGCCTATCCCGAAGGCTACGGCCTCCTGCCCGAAGTCGTCGAATTGGCGGCCAAACAAGCCGGCGCCTCGGTAGGCGCTTTCCGCGTCACGCACGACATGGCCGAGGCCTTCGACGGCGCCGAAGTCGTCTATCCCAAATCCTGGGCTCCGATGGAGGTCATGCGGCGTCGGACCGAGCTCCTGCGGAAGGAGGACCGGGCGGGATTGGCCGCTCTCGAGAAAGCGTGCCTGGAGGAGAATTTCCGCCATGAGGCATGGCACTGCGACGAGGCCCTGATGAAGAGGACGGCCGGCGGCTCGGCCCTGTACATGCATTGCCTGCCGGCGGACATTACGGGCGTTTCCTGTCCGCAAGGTGAAGTGAGCCGGGAAGTCTTCGAGCGCTATCGGCTCGAGACCTACCGTCAGGCGTCCTGGAAGCCCTATGTCATCGCCGCCCTGATCTTCCTGACGCGTCTGCCGGACCCCGTGGGATCGCTCAAGCGGCTCGGCGAAGCCGGGCGAACGCGAATCCTCTGAGGTCAACAAATGTCGAAAATCATCAAGGCCATGGACGAAACGGTGGTCCGCGAGACGGCGGCGCGCTGCCGTGAGCGGGGCGTCGTCATCCCGACCTTCGCCGAGCTCCGCGACCCGGCCAAGATCCCGGCCGGTATTCGAGAAAGGCTCGCCGGCGTGGGCATGGACGATGTCCATCCCCTCAACCTTTTCCGCTTCACTTGGAAAAACGATGTCCGAACGGGCCTTTACGGTCCGGTCAACGCCCTCCGCCTGCCGCCCACCGCGACCGGAATCGAGGCCCCGGTCGTCGGCCTTGTCGGCAAACATTTTCCGACCGGCTCCCACAAGGTCGGGGCCGCTTTCGGGTGCCTCGTCCCGCGGCTCGTTTCGGGCGAGTTCGACCCCCGGGTCCATAAAGCCGTCTGGCCGTCGACGGGAAACTACTGCCGGGGGGGCGCCTTCGACTGCGCCCTCCTCGGCTGCACGGCCGTGGCCGTCCTCCCCGAGGAGATGTCCCGCGAGCGCTTCGAATGGCTCCGGTCAATCGGGGCCGAGGTCATCGCCACGCCGGGCTGCGAATCGAACGTCAAGGAGATTTACGACAAGTGCCGCGAACTCGCGGCCGATCCGCGGCATATGATCTTCAACCAATTCTCCGAGTTCGGGAATCCCATTTATCACTACCAGGTCACCGGCCCGGCGGCGGAGGAAGCCTTCGCGGAGCATCGGCCCGAGCGGGGCCGCCTAGCCGCCTTCGTTTCCGCCACCGGCTCAGCCGGGACGATCGCCGCGGGCGACTATCTGAGGACGCTCCACCCTCATATGCGCATCGTCGCCGCCGAGGCCCGGCAGTGCCCGACCCTCTTTCTCAACGGCTTCGGCGGCCACCGCATCGAGGGCATCGGCGACAAGCACGTCCCCTGGGTCCACAATGTCCGGGCGACCGACGCCGTGGCCGCGATCGACGACGAAGACTGCCTCCGCCTCCTCCGGCTCTTCAACGAGGAGGCCGGGCACCGCTATCTCGAAGGCCTCGGCGTGTCGGAGGCCGAGCGCCGGAGCCTCTCGCTTCTCGGCATCTCCAGCCTCTGCAACCTCCTGGCCGCGGTCAAGGCGGCGCGCTGCTACGAACTGGGGCGGGAGGACGTCATTCTCACCGTCTTCACGGACTCGCTCGACCTCTACCGCTCCCGCCTCGAGGAGATGCGCCGGGACCGGGGCCCTTACCGCGAAATCGACGCCGCCCGGGACCACGCCGCCGTCATCGAGCATCAGGGGATCGATTGGTTCAAGGAGCTGGGCTTCATCGACCGGAAGGCGATCCACAACCTGAAGTATTTCACCTGGGTCGAACAGCAGGGCAAGACGGTCGAGGAGTTGAACGCTCAGTGGCGGCCGGAATACTGGGAGGAATTGTTCACCCAAGAGGTCGGCGTCTTCGACCGCCTGATCGCCGCCTTCAACCGCGAAGCCGGGTTATTTTCCTAAAATCGGGCTAAGGTTCTTTTTGGCAAAGGACTTCAGAGAGACCGTGCGCTTTCTTTGAATGTCACTAAGCCCTTGGCGAATGGCTTTGGCGTA
>VGJF01000231.1 GCA_016867585.1 Candidatus Aminicenantota bacterium
CGTCTTCGGTTCCTCGATGATCGGACTCCTGGCCGCGAACCGCCTGGCCGGCGGCCGGAATCAGGGCACGGCGGGATTCGACACGTTCCTTCAGATCACGAGGACGTTCCAATTCACCGGTCAGCTTGCGGCGGGCTACGGCCGGGGCGGCCGGTCGGATTTCGCCTTCTTCCTCCGGCCCAGCTATGATTCCGCGACGGCCCATTTTCATGTCCGCTACACCCAATTGGGCGAGACTTTCGGCGACTACGCCAACGCCGTGGCCTTCATCCGGGACGACAACCGCCGGGAGCTCGACTCCGCCCTGGAAAAGACCTTCTGGGTCAAAACGGGTCCGCTCGAGAGGATCGAGTATTCCTCGAACTACAACATCTACTGGGGGCTGGACGGGACGCTCCGCAGCTGGCAGGTCGACCAGGGCTTGGACTTCGACCTCCGCAGCAAATTCGCCCTGGAAATCCAGCATCAGGAGGAGTACAAGCTTTATGAGAAGGGGTTCCGCAACCGGGAAACCGAGCTGACTCTCGGCTACAACACCCGGGAATGGCAGTCGGCGGAATTGACGTACGCCTTCGGCCGGAACTTCGACCTCGCCTTCGACCTCGCCGAAGGGACGGTCCGCCTCAAGGCGACGAAGGACCTCTCTCTCGAATATTTCGGGACGCGGCTGGTCTTCCGGCCCGACCCGGAGGGGGAGAGCACCTGGATCCACGGCCTCCGGGCGACGCACTATTTCCACAAAGACCTTTTCCTCAAGGTCTTCTATCAGATCAACTCGTCGATCGAAAAGAAATACATCCAGGTCCTGTTCGTCTACCGTTTCCAGCCGCCCTTCGGGCTCGTCCAACTCGCCTACCAGAAGGGATCGGCCCGGCTCGGGGTGCACGGCAGCCAGAGCCCGATGCTCTTCGTCAAGCTGGCCGTGATGTTTTAAGGCGACATGATATAATCCCTCCCGCCATGGCGTCCGACGATTCCCCCTTCCGCTGGGACGACCCCTTCCGCCTTGAAGACCAGCTCGCCGAGGACGAACGCCTCGTCCGCGACGCGGCCCGCGATTACGCTCAGGACAAGCTCCTGCCCCGGGTCCTCGAGGCCCATCGCCGGGAGAGGTTCGACCGGGAAATCATGACCGAGATGGGTGAGCGGGGCTTCTTGGGCGCGACCCTCCTGGGTTACGGCTGCGCCGGCGTGAACCACACGAGCTACGGGCTCATCGCCCGCGAAATCGAGCGGGTCGATTCCGGCTACCGCTCGGCCCTCAGCGTCCAATCCTCGCTCGTTATGTTTCCGATCTTCGAATTCGGGACCGAAGCCCAGAGGCAAAAATATCTTCCCCGGCTGGCCTCCGGCGAATGGATCGGCTGCTTCGGCCTAACCGAGCCCGACCACGGCTCCGATCCCGGGAGCATGGAAACGCGCGCCCGCCGCGGGAAGGACGGATATGTCCTGACCGGGACGAAATCCTGGATCACGAATTCCTCGATCGCCGACGTCTTCGTCGTCTGGGCCAAGGACGAGGAGGGGAAAGTCCGGGGATTCATCCTCGAGAAGGGGATGGCGGGACTTTCCGCGCCCCGGATCGAGGGGAAATTCTCGCTCCGGACCTCGGTCACCGGCCAGATCGTCATGGAGGACGTCTTCGTCCCCGAGGAAAACCTTCTCCCCGGCGTCGCCGGACTCAAGGGGCCGTTCGCCTGCCTGACCAAGGCCCGTTTCGGCATCGCCTGGGGCGTTCTCGGCGCGGCGGAATTCTGCTGGCATACGGCCCGCCGCTACACCCTCGAGCGGAAGCAGTTCGGCCGTCCCCTCGCCGCGACCCAGCTCATCCAGCTGAAGCTGGCCGACATGCAGACCGAGATCGCCCTCGGCCTCCAAAGCGTCCTCCGGGTCGGGCGGCTCATCGACGAGGGCAAGTCGGCCCCGGAGATGGTGTCCCTCGTCAAGCGGAATTCCTGCCTCAAGGCCCTCGCCGCCGCCCGGGCGAGCCGGGACATGCTCGGGGCCAACGGGATCGCCGACGAATTCCACGTCATTCGCCACGTCCTGAACCTCGAGTCGGTCACGACCTACGAAGGCACCCACGACATCCACGCCCTGATCCTGGGCCGGGCCCAGACCGGCCTCCAAGCCTTCTCCTCTTAGCTTTCGCCATGGACAACCCCATCGACCCTAAAGAAAAACGCCGGAGGGTCATGGCCCGCTCGGTCAAGCTGGGGCACTGCGTCTGCGACCCCCGGAAGCCCTGCCCCTGCCCCCTGTTCAGGGAAAAGAACGTCTGCACGTGCGCGGGGGAGAAGGTCCCCCTCGATGAGCCGCGGGTCCCGGTCCGTCTGACCGAATACGTCCGGCATGCCGGGTGCGCGAGCAAGGTCGGCCAGAAGGATTTGGACGAGGTCCTGAAGGGCCTCCCGGCCGTCTCCGACCCGAGGCTCCTCGTCGGCACGGCGACGGCCGACGACGCCGGCGTGTTCCGGCTGACGCCCGAGTTGACCGTCGTCCAGACGGTCGATGTCTTCACTCCCGGGGTCGACGACCCCTACATATTCGGGCGGGTCGCCGCGGCGAACTCCCTGAGCGACGTCTACGCCATGGGCGGCCGGCCGGTCACGGCCCTGTCGATCATCGGATTTCCCATCGAGCGATTGCCGTCGGCCGTCATGACCGATATCCTCCGCGGCGGGATGGCCGGCCTCGCCGAGGCCGGGACCATCCTCCTCGGCGGGCACAGCATCAACGACGAGGAGGTCAAGTTCGGTTTCGCCGTGACGGGCGTCGTCAAAGCGGCGGATCTGGTCACCAACGCCGGCGCCCGTCCCGGAGACGTCCTTGTCCTGACCAAGCCCCTCGGCACGGGCATCGTCTCCCTGGCTTCGCAGGTCGGCCGGGCTTCGGCGGAATCCGTCGAGGCCATGACCGCTTCCATGGTCGCCCTGAACCGGGCCGCGGCCGAGGTCATGGTCCGGCACGGGGCGACGGCCTGCACCGACGTCACGGGTTTCGGCTTGATGGGCCATCTGGCCCAGATGGCGATCCAGAGCCGGGTCACGGCGGAAGTCTGGGCCGATGACCTGCCGCTTTTTCCCGGCGTTCTTGGTTACATCCGGCAGGGGATCTTTTCGGGGGCCAATGAAAGGAACGCGGAATTCAGCGCCGCCCGGGCCGATTTCGAGTCCGGCGTCGGCGAGGAAACCCAGGCCGTCCTCTACGACGCCCAAACATCGGGCGGCCTGCTCATCGCCTTTCCGGCGGAGAGAGCCGAGAAAGCCTTGGCCGAAATGCGGGAGGCGGGAGTGTCTCACGCCGCTTGCGTCGGCCGCGTCATCGGCCGCTCGAAAGGGAGAATCCGGGTCGTGGCCTCGCGGCCGGGGGGAAATTCCGCGAAGACGATGTCGGATTCTCCGAAAGACGACGGTCCGGTTCGGACCATCCGGGAGGAAGAGATGCCCGAAAAAGATGCGCCCCGCGACGAAAAATGCTGCGCCGAAGGGTCCGGGACCACCGATCAGGCCCTCGATATGTTCCAGGACTTCATGGGCAGCGCCTTGCGCCCGGGCGCGGTCGATGTCGTGACCAAGGAACTCATCGCCGTCGCCCTCTCCCTGGCCGTCCACTGCGTTCCCTGCGCGAAAATCCATCTCCGGAAGGCGAGGGAAATAGGGATCGGGGAGTCCGAACTCGAGGAGGCGGCGGCCCTGGCCACGGCCTTCTCCGGCTGCCGGGCGATGATGCTCTGGAACGAGCTGAAATCGGAGACCGTCTTTCCGTGTCCCTGATCTCAGACCTTTCCCGTTTTCTCCTTGTACCGCTCGGCCACCGCCTCGAGATACCGCAAGTCGTCGAGGTCCTTGACGCGGACGAGGGCTTTCTTGTTCTTGATCAGGTCATCGAGTCCGATGATGTCGATCGACAACAGACGTCCTTCGATCTTCAGGCTTTCCCGAATTCGTTGCTTCCAGGCCTCCTTGAAAGAAACCCCCGTGATGGAATTGATGAGATCGATCCGATTCGGCCGTGTTCCGAATTGGATAATGACCCCCTTTTCGAGAAGATCCTCGACGCGATCGACAAAGGGAATCGTTCCCGCCCAGAACTGCCGAAGAGCGCCATAAAGACGCCTCGCGTTGGCCCTGGTCGCTTCGAAGAAAAAGTCATAATCTCCCGTCAACCTTGGGTAGCCGTGATAAATGACTGCCATGCCGCCGACGAGAAGATAACGCACTCTGTGCAAGGACAACAGGCGGAGGAACTCCCGCGTATCCTTGGAGAAGGCAAGGTCGGTCACGGTTTCCGATGATATGCGCGGACGTCGATGGGTTTTCGGCCATAAGCTCGGATTCGCAGCTGACGGACGATTTTAAGCCTTTGATTCGGCGTCAAAGCGATGTCCTCTCGAATCTCGGCTTTTTCCGCTTCTTCGAAGCTGTGAAAAATCCTTGCTTTTCTTCTCATGGAAATTCCCGTATCTACTGGGAATTATATCAAATAGCGCGGGTTTCGTCCAGAGCCCTCAAGGCGGCTTCGAGGGCGGCGAGCCAGCCCTGGAGCTCCCTGAGCCGCCGGCGCTCGCGCTCGACGACCTCGGCCGGCCCCCGCCCGACGAAGCCTTCGTTCGCCAGCCGCGCCTCCGCCTTCTTCAGGTCCTCGAGGAGCTTGGCCCTTTTCCCTCCGATCCGTTCGCGCTCCCGGACGATCCGGTCCAGGCGCTCCCAGGGATCGATAGTCTCCGGTTCCCAGGCCGGCAGATAGAAATCGGCGAACGCCCTGTGGAGATCGTCGCCCCCGTCTCGATCCAGGGCGCGTCCGTCAGGCCGATCGACGTCCCCGCGAAAATTTTGTTTCCGAAATGGGCTCTCCATGAGGGCGAGGCGGACTTGAGGTTATTAAAAATCGAGGTGACGGGGACGAGAGACGGCCTTCCGGTCCGCCGGATCTATGACCTCTTCGACAAGTACGATCCCGTGACCGGAATTCATTCAATGGCCAGGACGACGGGCTCCACGGCCACGATGGCCGTCCGCCTCCTTGCGGCCGGGTTGTTCAAACGTCCGGGGATTTGTCCTCCCGAGTATTTGGGCCAGGATCCAGGCGTCGTGGAATTCGTGCTCGCCGGACTCCGGGAGCGGGGTGTCATCTATCGCGAATCCTAAGGCGAAGGACGGGCGGCCT
>VGJF01000232.1 GCA_016867585.1 Candidatus Aminicenantota bacterium
GATCGGCGAAATCAACCTCGCCGACAAGGACAACTTCATGGCCTCGCCGAACGTCGTCGATTTCGCCGTCCAGCAGAAGCTCTACGACCCCAAGAGCGGCCGGCCGTTCAACTGGAAGCGGGCCTACTCGCCCAATGAGACGAGCGCCGCGGCCTCGGGCGGCAGCCGGGTCCGGATGTGGCGGTTCTTCAACCTCGTCGCCCCGTCCCTCAACCTCGGCCCCGAGACGCCCAACATGGACTTTCCCTTTTCGGTCAAGCCGGACAGGAAGCTCTCGCTCCAGGACGTCATCGCCATCCTCCGCGACCGATGCGAGGGAACGGTCTTCGATCCCGCCCGCGGCCTTCAGGGCGGGCCCTTCGGCAACCCGAACTTCCTCCCCTACGGCTTCAAGCTCGACGGGCGGCAGTACAACACGTCCCGGATCATCGCCGTCAACCGGGCCGAATACGTCACCGTGACGCAGGCCCGGGGCTGGATGCCCGACCCGATCGGCGGCCTCGTCTGGCTGGCCTGGGGCCACCAGGACACCTCCTGCTTCATGCCCCTCTACAACGGCATCGCCGAGATCCCGCGGTCGTTCGAAATCGGAGACCACTGGGAGTTCAACCGCGAATCGGCCAGATGGGCCTTCGACTACGCCGACTTCCACGCCCAGGTCATCTATTCGGAGGCGATCAAGGACGTCCGGGAGGCCCAGGCCAAGTGGGAGACGAGCGCCATCGAGCGAACCCCGATCATCGACAAAAACGCCCTGGAAATCTACGCCAAGGACCCGGCCGCGGCCAAGGCCTACCTGACCCACTACTGCCTCAGCAACGCCGAGGCCGTCATCAAGGCTTGGTGGAAGCTGGGCGACGACCTCCTCGTCAAGTTCAACAAGCTCTGGATCTACGACGCCAAGACCCGGAAGCGCAACCCGCTCGTCTTCCCGGATTGGTACCTGCGGATGCTCGTCGAGACCAACGGCCTCAAGCCCCAACCGGAGAAAAAATAACCTCATCCTCGACGGACGATCAAGGAGCATAGATCATGAGCGAGAAAGAATCCGCCCCGTTCGGTTCCGCCGAAAACGGCGTTCGGGAATTCACCCTCCGGGCCGTCCTGCTCGGCGTCGTCATGGCCGCCTTCATGGGCGCGGCCAACGCCTACCTCGGCCTCAAGGCCGGGATGACGATCGCCGCGACCTACACCACGGCGGTCATCGGGATGGCCGTCATCAAGGCCCTCGGCGGCTCGATCCTCGAGGAGAACTGCGCCCGGACGGTGGGCTCGATCGGCGGCAACGTCGCCTCCGGCGCGATCTTCACCCTCCCCGCCTTTTTCATCGCCGGACTCTGGCTGCCGTTCTACACCTTCAAGCACTACCTCATCGCGACCATCATCCTCATCATCGGCGGGGTTCTGGGCATCATGTTCGTCACCATCACCCGGCGGGTTCTCATGGCCGAGAAGGACCTCCCCTTCCCCGAGTCCATAGCCGCGGCCGAAATCCACAAGGCCGGCCAGAAGGGGGCGGGGGGCGCGAGACAGCTCTTGGCCGGGATGGGATGGGGAGCGCTGTTCACCGCCCTGACCGAGTTCAAGGTTTTGGGCCTGAAATGGGGAAAGGCCCTGACCATCGGCAAGGGGTCGATCCTCCTGCGCGGCCCCGAGGCGAGCCCGGCCTTTCTCGGCGTCGGCTACATCATCGGTCCCAAGCTGGCGGCCGTCAACTTCAGCGGCGGCGTCCTGGCCTGGGGGCTCCTCGCCCCGGCCATCGCCTACTTCTTGAACTACGGCGACCTGGGCGCGGTCACAGACTGGGCGGCCGAGATCAGCCGGGTGAGGCTCGATTACGTCCGCTTCATCGCCGTCGGAGGGATGCTCGTCGGGGCTTTCTACACGCTGTTCAAAATGCGGAAGAACCTCATCCAAGGCATTTCCCGGTCGATTTCGACCCTCGCCGCCCGCCGGGGCGGCGGCCCGGAGGCCGTCCTGCCGCCCCGGACCGACCGCGACATCGACTTCAAGTGGGCCGCGGCCGTCGCCGCGGCCGTTTCGATCGTCGTCTTCATCGTCTTCAACCTCTTCGCCCGGAGCCTTCCCGCCTCCTTCGTCGCCGTCCTCCTCATGATCGTCCTCGGCTTCGTCTTCGCCGCCGTCTCGGGCTACCTCGTCGGGGTCATCGGCGTCAGCAGCAACCCGACGAGCGGCCTGACCGTCTCAGTCCTGATCATCGTCGCGTTCATCATGGCCCTCCTCGGCCTGAAGGGAGAGAGCGGCATTTCGGCCGTCCTCATCGTCGCCGCCTTCACCTGCGTCTCGGTCTCGGTCGCCGGGGAGATGATGCAGGACCTCAAGGCCGGCCACATCCTGGGCTGCACCCCCTGGCGGATGCAGGTCGGCGACGTCTTCGGCGTGACCGCCGCCGCCCTGGCCATGTTCTTCGTCCTGTCCGTCCTCCATCTCGGCAACATCAAGCAGGTCGTCGGGGCGAAGCTCGACGAGATGGAAGCCGCCGGCGTCGCCGAGGTCGTCTACGACGGCCGCCATCGGGCCGTTCCGGCGGGGACCTATAGCTTGGCCGACATCAAGGCCATGATCCCCGAAAAACAGAACGAAGTCCTGAAGACCGGGGCCGGATTCGGCGGTGAGAAAATCTCCGCCCCCCAAGCCGGCCTGATGGCCGTCGTGGCCAAGGGCATTTTCGACCGCAAGACCGAATGGATCCTCATCCTGGCCGGGATGTTCATGGGCCTGGGCTTCATCCTCATGCAGGTCCGGAGCCCGATGCTCATCGCCGTCGGGATGTACCTGCCGATCGAAACCTCCTTCGCCATCTTCCTCGGGGGGGTCTTCAAGGGGTACGTCGAAAAGAGAATGGAGAAAAAGACGCTCGAAGGAGAGGCGAAGGAGAAAGTGACCAACCGCGGGACCTTGATCGCCTCCGGATTGATCGCCGGTGAGGCCCTCATCGGCATCCTCTTCGCCGCCCTGGCCTTCGCCGAAATCGAGCTCTTCCACGTCTTCAAGAAGCCGTCTTACGGCCTCGGCCTGGCCGTCCTCTGCGCCTTGGGGACGTTCCTCGCCCGGCGGGCCCTGAGGGCGGCGAAAAGCCGGGCGCATTGAGCCTGAGGGCGACGGAAACCGCGGCCATGCCCGAACGGGCCCGGACCCTCCTCGTCGTCAATCCCGCCGCCGGACACGGCCTCGGGCGAAAAACTTTCGACCGCCTCGAGCCCCGCCTTCGGGAATCTTTTCCCGGGCTCGAAATCCGGCTTTCCGAATACCCGGGCCACGCCGTCGAACTCGGCCGCCGGGCGAGCGGCGAAGGATTCGCCCGCCTTCTCTGCCTGGGAGGGGACGGGACGCCTTTCGAAGTCGTCAACGGCTTGTACGCCGACGGCCGGCCCCCTCTCCGGCCCGAGATCGGCCTCATCCCGGCCGGCACCGGGAACTCGTTCATCCGCGATTTCGGCGTGACGGCGGCCGAGGAGGCGTTGGCGAACATCGTCGCCGGCCGCCGCCGGGCCGTCGACCTCGTCGAGTTCGAGCACCGGCGCGAAGGCCGACTTGTGACCCTCTACTCCCTGAACATCCTGGGGGTGGGCCTGATCGCCGACATTCTCAAGCTGACGAACGAGCGGCTGAAGTTCCTCGGCTCGGCCGGCTATAGCCTGGCCGTCCTTCTCCGGCTGGCGAAAGGCATGGACAACCAGATCGATTTCCAGACCGACGGCCGGAAGTGGACCGTCCGCGACAGCGCCTTCGTCGTCTCCAACTCGAAGTATACCGGGGGGAAGATGAAAATCGCCCCCTCGGCCGACGTCGCCGACGGGAAGGCCGACCTCGTCGTCTTCCGCGAGGTCAACCGCCGCGAGATCATCGCGATCTTCAAGGGCGTCTTTTCGGGAAAACATGCCGCCCATCCCAAAGTCGAAATCCACCCCGCGGCCGAGATCCGGGTCGAGGCCGATCCGCCCCTCCGGGTCATGGCCGACGGAGAGCTTCTCGGGGAGACGCCGCTCCGGCTCAGGGTTCTTCCCCGGGAACTGCCGATCCTGGCATGACGACTCTCGGAGAGAGGCTCCGGTCGAACGCCGTCTGGGGGGCCGCCCTTCCCGTCTTCGCCGCCCTCTGCCTCGTCGTCTGGCTGGCGAGCTTCATCCTTCGGGGCAGGCCGCTTGAGCGGCTGATCAAGGCCTGTTGCCGGTTCGTCCTCGCGCTCTGCGGCGTCCGCCTAAAGATCGAAGGGGGGGCGAACGTCGATCCCCGCCGGCAATACATCGTCATGATGAACCACGTCAATTTCTTCGACCCCCTCGTCTTCTACGCCGGATTTCCCGGGATGGCCCGCGGGGTCGAGGAGGAGAGCCACTTCCGCTGGCCGGTTTACGGGCCGACGATCCGCCGCCTCGGGGTCGTCCCGATCAGCCGGACGGACACGCCCCGGGCCATCGCCAGCCTCGAGCGGGCGGCGGTCCTCATCCGGCGGCACCGCGATTTTTCCTTCGCCGTCTTGCCCGAGGGGACGCGGACCCTTAACGGCCGGCTCGGCCCGTTCAAGCGGGGCGGATTCCATTTGGCCGTGGAAACCGGCCTCGACATCCTGCCCCTCGTCCAAGTCGGCGCCAACCGCATCAACCACAAGGGAACACGGCTCATTCGCCCCGGCCGGCTTCGCTGCGTCATCGGGCCGGCGGTCCCCGTCTCCGGGTTCTCAAAGGAAAACCTGGACGGCCTGATCGACCGCGTCCGCTCGGTGTTCCTCGAACACCTCGGCTCGTAAGTCCCGGCTTTTATCCGCCGGCCGCCTCCCTTTTCTCGGCTTCCTTTAAATCGTCCGACGTGTCGATCTCCGTCCAGTCGTCCGGCCCGATCTCGCGGAGGAAGACCCGGACTCGGTCGAGACAGGACATGTAAACGTCGTCCCAGAAGAGATTCTCGAAGCCGCCGGCCTCGACGAGGGCCTCGAGCCGCGCCCGGACGACGCGGGCGTCGGGAGCCGTCCAATAGGACAGGCCGGCCAAGATGATCCCCTCCCCTCCCATGACGTCCACGCGGCGGACGCGCCCTGCCTCATCGAAGCGCAGGATCCATTCCTTGGCGAATCCCCGCCGGTAGCCGCCGAAGAGCACGGAGGTCTCGGGCCGGGGAAGAAGG
>VGJF01000233.1 GCA_016867585.1 Candidatus Aminicenantota bacterium
TAGCGGCCGGGTCCGGCTCGCTCAGGACCGGCGGGCGGCCCGAAGAGATTCGGCGAGCGCCTCAGTCCTCGACGGCCGTGATTTCTTCCAGGATGTTGATGTTTCTCTTTTTCAGGTCGGCCTGGAAACGCTTGTAGAGGTCGCTCGTGAAGGCGTCCTCGGGGGCGACGATCCCCTTTTCCGTGATCTTCCCTTCGGCGATGTACTTGGCCGTCAGGGCCACGGGGAATCCGGTCACCCGGGCCATGGCCGAGAGGCCTGTCTTCGGGTCGGCGACGTCCCACATGTAATAATCGATTCTCGTCTTCCGGCCGTTCTTCGTCCCGAGGACGGTGTTGTACATGACGCAGACGTCCGTGTCGCCCTTTTGCGGGGCGAGGCGGGGGCGGATCATGGCCAGGAGGAACTCCCGGGGAACGATCTTCTTCCCGGCGAACTTGACGGGGGCGAGGTCGAGGAGGCCGCATTCCTTGAGGGTGTCGACGCCCTCCCAGTGGCCCGGCCAGCGGACGGTTTTTTCGGAGAAATCCTTGAGCTGGGGCCGGGTGTAGATGAAGCTCGGCATGCCCGGAGTGACGGCGCAGACGAGCTCCTCGTCGACGCCCAGGCGGTTGAAGCGGAAGCGCTCCCGGTCGGTCAAGGCGGGAACCTCGACGACCTTCCCGTTCTTCCGGACGAAGAGCTTGACCATGTATTCCCGGAGGACGTGCTCGAAGGCCCAGGTGATCATGTAGCGCAGGGGATGCCGCCGGGCGGCCTCTTTGTTCGGGACCCCGCCGACCCGGGCGACGGCCGACTCGACCGTGTCGAGCTTGCGGATGGCTTCGCCGACGGTGACGTTGCTGAGCCCGGGGGCGAATCCCATCCCGTCGACGAACGTCGCCCCTGTCTTGACTCCCGTCTTGTGGAGCCAGTCGCCGTACTTGTTGAGGCCGGAAATGCCCTTGGGGAGGCGCATGCCCTCCAGCTCGTAGGCGTCCGGCCGGCGATGGTACTCCTCGAGCATGTCGACGATGCTGAAGCCGGCCTCCATGGCGCTTTCGATGAGCTTGTAGCTCGTCCGCCGGTCGGGGAGGGCGAGGGCCCCGGCGTCGTACTGGCCCATGAGGGCCTTGACGGCCTTTTTATCCATGACATCGAGAGCGTGGACTCGGATTTTTTCGCTACCGATCCGGGCCTTGGTGGCGTTGAGCAGATTTTTCCGCCGGCCCGTGATGCCGATGGCTTCGACTGTTTTTTCTTGGGCGAGGTCGTGGGCGACGGCCCGCCCGATGGCTCCGGAACCGCCAAAAACCAGAATTTTCATGGAAATCTCCTTTGCAATAGTAAAATAAAGATATATCTTATAATGAAGATATAAGACAATTCATTGAATGGCCAAAGGGAGTAAATATCCGCTTAGGCCAAAGATGTCAAGGACCGTCGACGTCAAGCTCAGCGAATCCCGGTGATCGCCTTCTCGATCAGAGGGCGGTATTTTTTCATCAGCTCCTCGTTGAGGTCGAGGGGCGGCGCGGCGTCGGCCGGCAGGAATGATTTGTAGGGGAATTTCTTCGCGTACTCCTCGAACTCGGCCCGGAGCTTCCGGAGTTCCGCGGGCTTCGTCAGGAGATCGACGGCCGAGGCGGCGATCGCCTTGGCCCCGGCGTTGAGGCCCTTCCAGGCCGTCGTCCCGAAATTGCAGGCGACGGAGGACCAATGGTGGCCGATCGCCCCGGGGACCTGGCCGGGAAAATGAATCGTCGCCGTGGGAGCCACGAGGGTCACGTCGCCGACGTCCGACGACCCGCCGCCGAGGCTTTCGCCCCGGGGTTCGCGCAGGGGATCGACCTTCGTCGCCATCCCGCTCTCCTCCCGGGCCTTGAGCTCCTTCTGGAGGGCCTTGGCGAAGGCGTTCTCCTCCTCGGTCCAGGCCGGCATCCCGACAAGCTCGATGTTCTTCTGGATGAGCTCGGCCGCGGCCCTGTTCGCGTGATGCTGGTGGACGGCTCCCAGGAACCGGACGGGGAGGAGTTCGGTCCCCGTCGCCAGGGCTCCGGCCTTGGCGCAATTCAGGACCCGCTCGTACATGGCTTCGATCTGTTCGTCGGAATTGCGGACGTAGTACCAGACGCTGGCCCTGTCGGGAACGACGTTGGGCGCCTCTCCGCCGTCGAGGACGACGTAGTGCATCCGCATGTTGACGGGGAGATGTTCGCGGAGGTAGTTCGTCGCGACGTTCATGATTTCCACGGCGTCCAGGGCGCTCCGGCCTCCCCAGGCCGACGCCCCATGGGACGTCTTGCCCTTGAAGGTAAAGATGACCGAAAAGAGGGCATTGCCGCTCCGGCCATAGCCCGTCCCGAAGCCGCTGCCGCTGTGGTTGTCGATGACGGCGTCGACGTCGGCGAACAAGCCGGCCCGGATCATGTGCGGACGACTGCCCAGGATTTCCTCGGCCGGCGAGCCGAAGACCCTGATCGTCCCCGGGAGGTTGAACTTGTCCATGGCCTCCTTGACGGCCAGGGCCGCGGCCGCGGCGGCCGTGCCCATCGCATTGTGGCCGCAGCCGTGCCCGGGGGCGCCGGGGACGAGGGGATCCTGGCCCGGGACCCGCCCCTTCTGAGAGAGCATCGGCAGGGCGTCGAACTCGCCGAGGAGGCCGATGACCGGCTTGCCCGCGCCGTAGGAGGCGATGAAGGCCGTGGGCAGGCCGGCCACTCCCCGCTCGACCTTGAATCCCGCCTCCTCCAAGGTGTCGGCCAGGAGCTTGGAGGAGTTGAACTCCTGGAAGCCGAGCTCGGCGTAAGACCAGATCGCATCCGAGATTTTGCCAAATCTCTCAACGACCGACGGCTGGGACAGCCAGTCGAGGACGAGCTGCTTTTCCTTCTCGACCTTGACTTTGGTCTTGGCCGGGGCGGGCGTCTGGCCGGAAAGGGCGGCAGCCCAGGAGAACGTCAGAATGACGGCCGGGATCAGCCGAGCCGTGGAGCGCATCCTCATCGTCTTTCCTCCTTTGACAGGGTCCGTCTTCCGGGATCCGGCGGTTGATCGCCGGGTCGGGATTTTCGAAGGGGAGTGTCAGATTATCCCATGCGGGCGAAACCTGTCAATCTCCCGGCCGTCGCCGCCCGGCCTTTTTCCGGGGACGCGGCAAGGCCGGCAGGAAGGGGATATCAGCCCGGTGCACGCGGGTTCGGGGAGTGCGGGGCCCTTTCCCCGAGCGGGGCGAAAATCCGGGCCCTGCTTTCGAAGGCGGCCCGCCGGTCCTCGAGGATTTTCCGGAACTCCGGGTTCTCGCGGAGGCTTTCGAAGAGGGCATTGTTGACGAGATAGAGGTATTCGTACATGAAGTCCTTGGTCTTTTCGAAGCCCAAGCTGATGCCGTCCCGGATATTTTGAAGCGCCTTTTCGGTCCATCCCAGAAGGGCGTAAGCGTTCGTGATTTCGTAGGCGAAGGGGCGGTCGGCCTCCGCCAGGAGGGCGTTCATCTCGGCGACCCGGCCCCGGGCGGCGTGAAGCCAAATGAGATTCCGCTTGTAGGCTTGGCGATACGAGGGGGTCATCGCTTCGGGCTTCTTGAAGGCCGCGATCTCGGCTTCGGCCGCGTCGTAATCGCGCCGCGACAAATGCTGCCGGGCGAGAAGGACGCGGGGCCGGTCGTTCTTGGGCTCTTTCTCCAGGATCTCGGCCAGGAGGGCGCCCGCCCGGTCGTATTCCCCCAGGTACCATTCGCAGGCCGCCAGCTGATAAGCCGGCTGGGGTGAGAGCCGGTCGAGTTCCCTGGAGATTTCCCGGTTCTCGAGGAAGTAGCGGCGGGCGATGTCGTAAAGGCCGATCGTCCGGAGAAAGGCTCCGATCCCGAACGTGACCTCGGCGCTGTCGGGCCGGGCGGCATAGGCCGCGGCGAAATAGCGGCAGGCGGCTTCCTCGTCTTTCTGATAAAAGGAGGACCAGCCCATCCCGACCAGGAACTCGGCCCGCTCGGGATCCAAGACATGGGCCCTCTCGTAATGGGCGACCATCTTGGCCAGGGCCGCCGGGTCGTTCGTCTTGACGTAGCGGGCCTCGTAAAGATCTCCCTTGGCCCGGTGGATGTCGGCGAAACCCGGGTCGAGCTTGAGGGCGGCATCGTACTTCGCCTCGGCTTCGGCGAAATCCTCCTCCCGGTCATAGGTCCGGTACCGGTTGGAAAAGGCATTCCCGATGATGTAGTCCGAATGGGCCTCGGCGCTGGCCGGGTCTCGATGCGGCGGACTCGGGCCGGCCTGGGCCTTGAAGATGCGGGCCAAGGCCTCGATGATGTCGCTGTCCAGGAGGAGGTACTGCGACCTCAGGCCGATGAACGGAGACGTCCAAACCGTCCGGCCCGAGGCGGCATCGGCCATGACCGGGATGACCGTGAGATGCTCCCCGTCGACGCGGAGCCGAGCCGTCAACAGATGCCGGGCTCCCAGAGACCGTCCGGTTTCGGCCAGGCGCGCCCTCGTCGTTTTCAGGCGGTCGACGAGCCTCGGGCGGAGACGGCCGAACAGTCCGCTCGAGCTCAGGCCGATGAGCTTCTTGAATCCGGCGTTGTTCAGCTTGGTCCAAACGTCGATCGTCATGTCCTCCGCCAGATGGGAATTCCCGGGGCCGGCCTTGAGGAAGGGAAGGACGGCCAGCCTGTCGTCCCAGCCGGCGGGGGCGGGACCGCGGACGGTGTTGATGGAAATCAGCCAGGCCAGGAAAGCGGCGAGAAGAACGACCGCTCCCCCGGCCGTGAGCGTCGAAAAGACGCGGCCTCGGGTTTGCCCGCCGTCCGCCCCCGTCCCCCGGGCCGTCCGTTCCGCCGCCCCAAAGGCGCCCGCCGGGCCCAGGTCGCGGGCGACGGCTTCGAGGCCGGTCCGGACGGCTTCGACGTCGGGGTATCGTTCGGCCTTGTCTTTTTCCAGGCATCTGAGGATGAGGGCGTTCAGGGCGGGGGGGATGACGGGATTCTCCTCGATGGGCGGCCGGGGGGCCGCGTTTTTCTGCCGGAAGGCGAGGCTCATCGTCGAGCCGCCCTCGAAGGGCGGATGGCCGGTCAGCGTTTCGTAGAGGATGATCCCCAGGGCGTAGATG
>VGJF01000234.1 GCA_016867585.1 Candidatus Aminicenantota bacterium
TCGGGGAGGATTTTCCGGCCGAGACGTTGGCCTTTCTCCGGCGCCGGCGGATCGACCTCAAGGGGCTGAACGTCGTCCCGGGGGGGAAGACGTTTTTCTGGCAGGGCCGCTACGGTCCGGACCCCAACGAGCGCGAAACCGTCCAGCTCGACGTCAACGTCTTCGCCGATTTCAATCCCGAGATCCCCCCTTCCTACCGGAACGCCGAGACCGTTTTCCTGGCCAACATCGACCCCGACCTCCAGGAGGCGATCCTCCGCCAGGTCCGCCGGCCCCGCCTCACGGCCATGGACACGATCAACCATTGGATCCAGAACAAGCGGGAGGCCCTCCTCCGCGTCCTCCGCGAGGTCGACATCCTCTTCGCCAACGACGAGGAGATCCGCCTCCTCACGGGCGAGCGCAACCTCATCGCCGCCGGCCGCCGTGTCCTCGACATGGGCCCCCGCTACGTCGCCCTCAAGAAGGGCGAGCACGGGGCCATGGTCTTCGGCCGCGACTTCTTCTTCGGGATCGTTTCCCATCCCTGCGGCGAGGTCGTCGACCCCACGGGCGCCGGCGACAGCTTCGCCGGCGGTTTCCTGGGATACTTGGACGCGAGAAAGACCTTGAGCGCGATGGCCATCAAGAGGGCGGCCGCCTACGGCAGCGTCATGGCGTCGTTCACCATTGAGGACTTCGGGATCGACCGCTTCCGGACGCTGCGCAAGTCCGAGGTCGAGGCCCGCTTCGCCGCCTTCCGCCGGATGGCCGCATTTTGAAAAAAATGCGGCATTTCACCGCGCGTTTTGAAGAAATCGTTTCTTGACTCTCTTTCCGGCCCTTGATTAGAATAGGCCGAATGTGAACGCTCCTCACGCAAAGAAGGTCCCATGATCCAAATGGTCAATCTGAGGCACGACGAGATTCCGTCCCGCTGGTACAACATCATTCCCGATCTGCCCTCACCGCTTCCGCCGCCGCGCGATCCCGAGGACGGCCCGTCGCGGATCGCCAACCTGCCCAACCTGATGATCGGGGAGTGCCTGAAGCAGGAATTCTCCCGGGAGAATTGGATCGACATCCCCGGCGGGGTGATGGATCTGTTCGCCAAAGCCGGCCGGCCGCGGCCGATGTTCAGGGCGGCGAATCTCGAGAAAAAGCTCGACACGCCGGCCAAGCTCTACTACAAAGGCGAATTTTACAGCCCGACCGGGAGTCATAAGGTCAACACGGCCCTGGCCCAGTGCTATTACGCCAAGGCCCAGGGATTCAAACGGGTGACGACGGAAACCGGCGCCGGCCAATGGGGAACCGCCCTGGCCTATGCCGCCGCCCTGGCCGGGCTCAAGTGCACGGTCTTCTGGGTTCGGAGCGTTTACGATTGGAAGAAGGACCGCCTCTCGTTCATGAAGCTTCTCGGGGCGGACGTTTATGCGTCCCCAAGCCCGATGACCGAGTTCGGCCGGTCGCTCTACGAAAAGAATCCCGAGCATGTCGGTTCTCTGGGCATCGCCATTTCCGAAGGGCTGGAGGACTCCCAGAAGGATCCGACGGCGACCTACAGCCTGGGCTCGGTCCTCAACCACGTCCTCATGCATCAAACGATCATCGGGCTCGAAGCCCAGACGCAGTTCGAGATCTTCGACGACTATCCCGACATCGTCGTCTCTTGCCTGGGCGGGGGGTCGAACTTCGGCGGCTTCGCCCTTCCCTTTCTCGGCGACGTCCTCAAGAAGGGGAAAAAGACCAAGTTCATCGCCGCCCAGAGCCAGGTGGCCCCGAACCTCCAGGGGACGTATCGGTATGATTTCGCCGACTACGCTGAAATCACGCCGATGCTGATGATGTACACTCTGGGCCATAAAACCGATATGGCTCCGGTCAAGGGCGACGGACTTCGATATCACGGCTGTTCGCCGATCCTCAGCCTTCTCCGCCACGAAGGCTTTATCGACACCGTCGCCTATCCCGGCGACGAAAAGCACGTCTTCGAAAATGCCCGGATCTTCATGGAGACCGAGGGCTGGCTTCCGGCGCCGGAATCGGCCTATTCGGTCTGCGCGGCCGTCGACGAGGCGGTCAAATGCCGGGAGTCAGGGGAGAAGAAAACGATCGCCTTCAACATCAGCGGCCACGGATTCCTCGATATTCCCGGATACCGCGCCGTCCTCGGACTGGAATAAGCCCTTTCGGCTGCCTCTGGAGCTACCGGATCCGGTAGAACCACATCAGCGGAAGCCAGAGCTGGTGTCCGTAAGGGATCGGCTTGTGGTTGACGAGGATTTCGGTCGTGTCCCACTCGTGGACGAGGTTGAAGAGGTCGAAGAGGTCGTCGACGTCCTCGGGGGTGTAGACGGCCGAATGGCGGATCCATTCCCCGTCGCCCTCCTCCCCGTAGGTCGGGTTGCGTTTGGCCAGGGCCACGGCCTTTTTGTAGTTCGGATGAGCCTTGCGGCCGAAGACGACCGTGATTCGGAAGGATTTCGCCTTGGTCGAGGGCTGGAGGATGTCCTCGAGCTTTTCCTGGGCCGCCGCCTCGTTCGCCATGCCCGTATTTTATCTTTTCGCCCGTCGATTTAAAAGACAGGGCTCAGAATTTCGGCTCGAGCCCGGCTTGCTTGCAAATCACATTGGCCGTAACCCGATCAATCGTCCGATGTCTAATAATGGGCACGGTCTTAATTCGTATATATCGAGTGATGGGCTCCTTCTCGCAATAAATAAAATCCGTTTGACAGAAAATATTCCTGCATTCCGCACGAAGATGAGGGCGAATTTCGGTAATTATTTCGTCCCTCCGGTCAGCCCTTAACGATAAGCGGACGCATCCATCCCCAGAAGATGGAGGAGGTTTTGCTGAAGCGTCGTCAACCGGACCGGGAAGACGACATGATCCTCGGGGCGGTCGAATTCGTACCAGGCCACGTCGCTGAACGCCTCCAAGATCCTGGCCGTCGTCGGGGCCGGCGACCATCGTCCTTCGGGGAGGATGGGCAAGCGAGCGATACGGCGGCGGGCCATGGCCCGGCGGACCGTCCGCTCGATAAGCGCGTCGACCATCATCGCCAGGAAAGTCGCATGAATCAGCCCGGCCGCCCGATGCGGCTTCTTGAGATAGACCGGGGCGACCCCGAGTTCGGTCTTGAAGAGGGCATGGCGCTTCTCGACATAGGGCTGGTCCTTATAGATCAGAAGAATCCCTTTGCGGGACGTCTTCTCCAAATTCGTGGTCAAGGGAAACACGCCGTCGGTCCGAGCTTCGGCTCTCAGGGCGGGCTTGTTCCGGCTGACCGTCAAGGCCAACCGACGGATCCGAATCTCCCGCAGCGGCCCGCCCGCAGCCGGCCGTCCCCGGCGGAGATGGCGCGTCTGTCGGATCTCCCGGCTGTCCAAGCGGACGTGGAGATAACGCTCCGCCCCTCGGCGCCGGAGGATCGCGGCGATCTCTTGGCGGACGACCTTCCTCTTCTTGCGTCGGCCCCGGTTGAGTTTGAGGGCCAGGTCCTGAAGCTCCCCCTCGCTCTTGCGGATCTCGGCTTCCCGGGCGGCGGCATCCAGAGCCGCCTTCTGGGAGCTGCGGCACCAGACGATCCGGTATCCTTCGCTCGTTTGCCCCACCCCGTCGGTGGTGGTCCGATAGACATCCGGCGGGTCGTCTTTTTTCCTCGCCGCGACGACCAGCGTCCGGCGCCACCGGACCGCCGCGCCCTGGCGCAAAAGCGCCCGCATCGTCTTGTCTTCGGCCCGGGTCCGAGGCAGGACGGTGACGAACTTGCCGCCGTAGCTGTCCAGATACATCAAGTTCTTGCGGGTGCAGAGTTTGCCGTCGGCGACGTAGACGAAGTCGTCCCGGCCGAGAAGCCGGCGGAGCCGCTCCAGGTTGCCCCGGTGGATCGAGTCGTCGGTCCGGTTCCCGCTGTGGACCTCGTGGGAGACGGGAACCGTCCCGTCGGCCGTGACGTTGAGGCCGAAGACCAATTGTTTGAGGTCCGGACGATGGTCCTTCGAGTGGCCCCGGGTGATCCGGGGTTCATCGACGCTGCCGTCGTAGCGGCCGTGGAAGGCGACCGTGGTCGTGTCGTGATGGATGCGGCGGGTGTCGAGCTCGAACTGTTTGATGGTGTGGATGGCCAGATGGAAAAACAGGCTTTTTCCCTTGGGCGAGGCGAGGGCGTCCAGGGCCCGGGCGATCCGATCGTCATTCAGGGAGCGCTTTTCGGCCTCGGTGAGGCCGAGGCCCTCGGCTCTGACGGGCTCGGCCCACTGGGCAATCCGGTAAAGGGGGGCCGGAGACAACAGAATGTTCTGAACCAGAACCCCCAGCGCCTGGGCGTGGTCGAGGAGGCCTTCCCGGGTCCGGCCGAGACAAGAAGAGACGATCGAGGCAAACGACATCTTGGCCAGAAAATGGAGGAGGATGGGATGGGGTCCGAGGAGATGGATCTGGAGGGAGGCCGGACCGGCGGGGGTGCGAACTTTTCGTTCTCCGCTCGCTTGCCTTGTATACATTATTATGATATATATATACGAGAACCATGGCTGTGTCAAGCGAAATGTCACGATTGCAGCGGGAGCGCAGCCGCTTGATCCGTCTTCTGACGTCCGGTCACGAACTGGCGATCGGGTCGGTCGCCCGGGTGCGGAGAAAATGCGGTAATCCGCGGTGCGGGTGCCTGGGAGGTCAAGGACATCCACAGACAATCTTCCTTTTCAAAGACAACCAGGGACAACGTCGGTGCAAGTTGATCCGCCGGGCCGACGAGGCGCGAATGCAGAAGGCGGGAGATCGTTATCGAAGGTGGCGAAAGGCGCTCATCCGGCTTCGGGCCATCGAAAATCGCCAAAGGCAAATATTAGTGGCGGAAATCAAGAATAGGGCTCTTTGCTATGAGTAGGCTAACCGGCTGATAGCAAAGATGTTCCGAGCGCAATAAATTCCGTAAAATCATCCTTGGTTCGTGCGGAATGTAGGAATATTTGATGAGATCTCGCCGCTTAACGGACATGCGCGAGTTCGACGGGCATTTGTTCCAACAAGCCGCCGCCGGGAGGCAGTTCTTTATCCTGCGCTTGATAAGCCAGGATCATTTCATGAAGA
>VGJF01000235.1 GCA_016867585.1 Candidatus Aminicenantota bacterium
TTATCCGTTTTCGCCGTCGATTCCAATTCGCCGATTGTTTCTACCGGCGGATTCCGGACTGTGATATCATTTCACCGAGGCGCGCCGCGGAGATGAACGTCGTCAGCGAAACGATCACGGTCGCAACCCGCGGTTTCAGCGACATGAAGGACCTGACTCCGATCGTCGAGAAAAAACTCGCCGAAACCCGTCTCCGTCAGGGTCCCTGGCAGCAGATCGTTTTCCTCGACTTCGACAATCGGCCCCGCAAACGTCCGATCATCGTCCAGATTCTGGGGGAGTGACCGGCCGTGGACCTCGACGACAAGATGAAGCTCCTCCGCCGGGAACGCGAGGCCCGGCGGCGAAGCCTGGCGGGATCGGTAGAGCAAGCGTGGAGCCGGATCGACCGCGACGGCGGCGGCCTGAGCGTGAAGGAGAAGCTCGAGAAGCTCATCCGCCTCACGGGCCAGGGGGCGGCCCGGCCTCCGGCCGAGCCGGCCATCGTTCCGGAACACCGCGAGCCGCTGAGGATTTACGAAAACGCGTACCCTCTCGAAGCCCGGTACGGGAGGCTGACGATCGCCGACGGCCTGCGGATTCCGGGAGCGGTCCTGGCGACCCTCAGCCTCGAGGCCGAGTTCAGGGAGCTCGACTTGGGCTCCTCCCTTTTCGTCGACCTCGAGACGACGGGGCTCTCCGGCGGGACGGGGACCGTGCCCTTCCTCGTCGGCCTCGGCTTCTATCGCGGCGGCCGTTTCGTCGTCGCCCAGCATTTTCTGGGGGACATGAGCGAGGAGGAGGGGCTTCTCGAAGGGCTGGCCTCGTTCATCCGGGAGATGGGATTCCGCTCGGTCGTCACCTACAACGGCAAGGCCTTCGACGTGCCCCTTCTCGAGACCCGGTTCATTCTCCACAGGCGGAAGTTCCCCCTGGCCGACCTTCCCCACCTCGACTTCCTCTTCGCCGCCCGGAGCCTGTGGAAGCACAAGCACGAGAGCTGCCGGCTGTTCCACCTTGCCCAACAGGTCGTCGAGGCGCCGCGCGACGAGGATATCCCCTCGGCCGAGATCCCCTACCGCTATTTCGATTACCTCCGGACGGGCCATTTCCCCCTCATCGAACCCATCCTCTACCACAATCAGGAGGACATTCTCTCCCTGCTCGGCCTGGTCATCGCCGGGGCGAACCTCGTTCGGGACGGGGGACGGCCGAACCTCGAGGACGCGGCCGATCCCTTGGACCTCATCGGCCTCGGCCGGGTCCTGGAGAGGGCGGGCGAATCGGACCGTTCCGCGGAAGCCCTGTTCGAGGCCCTCCGCGGCCGCCTCCCCGCCGAGGTCGCCCGGGGGGTCGTCGAGAAGCTGACCGTCCGGCTCAAGAGAACGGCCGATTGGTCGAAGGCCGTTTCGCTCTGGGAAGGGCATCGCCAGGCGGCCCCTCTCTTCTGCTACAGGGAGCTCTCGAAATACTACGAGCACCGGGCCAAGAACTACGAGGAAGCCCGCCGCTACGCCCAGGAAGGCCTGGCTTTGGCCGTTTCGCTCGACATCTCCTTCGAGAAGGATTTCGCCCGCCGGATCGAGAGGCTGGCCGAGAAATCGAGGCGGCGGGCCGCTCGGGAGAGGGCCGAACGGTGAACGCCGATCAGGAGCGGCTGGAGCAGGCCCTCCGCTCGCGGGACCTCCGGGTCACCCGGACGCGGCGGGCGATTTTTGCCGAGATCCTGGCCTCTTCGGATTCTCATCTCGACGTCCGGCAGGTCCACGGCCGGTTGATGCGGAAGGGGCGAAACGTGTCCCTGGCGACGATCTATCGGACTCTCCATCTCCTTGTTCGCAGCGGCCTCCTGAGCCGGGAGGATTTGGGCGAGAGCCACGGCCATTACGAGCCGAAGAAGCGGGCGGCGGGCCACGGCCATCTCATCTGCTCGTCCTGCGGCCGGGTCTTCGAATTCGCCGATGAGGGGATCCGGAAGGCCCTCGCGGAGGTCGGCGCGGCCGAGGATTTCCGGCTGGAAAAATACAGTCTCCAGATTTTCGGTTCGTGCCGGCGCTGCCGGAAGTGAGGGGCGGAGCTCAGCCGGTTTCGTATCCGCGGGCGGTGTAGTAGATCGCCCGGTCGAAGAAGAGCAGGACCTGGTGCTGGAGCTCCAGGGCCTGGACGAAATCGTAGACCGTGTCGAGAAGGCCGTGTTCGATGGCGTTCTGCCAAAGAACCCGGCGGCAGATGTTGAGGGCGTGGAGGACTTCGTAGAGGGGGATGCATTCCTCGTGCCTCTGAGCGCCCAGGGCGGCATAATAGCGGCCGACATCGTCCCGCTCGGTCTTCCGGGACAGCCATTCCTCGAGGTTGGAGAAGACCCGGCGGGCCCGCTCGTAGAGGTCCCTCTCCGGAACGCCCTTGTAGTGCGGCGTGAGAGGGTGCTTTCGCAGATGGCCGACGACTTCCCGGGTGAGCTCGTCGGCGCAGTTTTCGATGAGGCTAATGAGGCGTTCGGCCCCGGGAATGGCCGCGGCTCGGGTCGCCTTGGGGATGATCTCCACGCTCTCCTCCTCCCGAGACTAATATAGGCCGCCGGGCCGGAATGTCAACTTGGAGAATCGGCGCCCGGTCCGGATGCCAACCTCCCTTGGCCCCCGGCCTCCGGACTTGGGCCGATTTACAAGAAAAAGGCTTTTCTGGCATAATACGGCCCGCCGCGGTCCCGACGAGCCTGTAGCTCAGCCGGATAGAGCGTTTGGCTACGAACCAAAAGGTCGGGGGTTCGAATCCCTCCAGGCTCGTTCCGCAATTCAAGGGCGCCGTTTCCATGACCCATGTCCGTTCTCGATAGAATCCCCGTTACGGCCCCCGTCGAAGAGGTCGTCCGGAACCTGCGCCTTAATGGCGTCGATGGGGAGACGAAAGCCCATGCGCTTCTTGCCGAAGCCCGGCCGCTCCTTCATCCCAAGGCCCTCTACAAGGAAGCCTTCATCGAAGAGAAGGGGCCGGATTGGGTGCGGGTCGAGGGCTTCGCTTTCCGCAGCCGCGTCCTCCGGGCCAACCTCGAGAAGGCGGAGAAGGTCTTCGCTTTCGTCCTGACCGTCGGCGGAGGGCTCGAGGCGCGGGCCTCGCGGACGGGAGACCTCCTTCATCAATTCTCCCTGGAGACGATCGCCGACCTGGCCCTCCAGGCCGCCGCCGGATTCCTGGAAAACCATCTCAAGACCCGCTTCGGGTTCGAGACGCTCTCGAGCCTGAGCCCGGGCTCGCTCGAGGATTGGCCGATCACCGAGCAGAGGCCTCTGTTCGATCTCCTCGGAGATCCCGCCGCGGCCGTGGGCGTCAAGCTGTCCGATGCGCTCCTCATGATCCCCCGGAAGTCCGTTTCGGGGCTTTTCTTTCCGACGGACGAGTCGTTTTCCTCGTGCCGGCTTTGCCCCCGCGAACGCTGTCCGGGCCGCCGAGCGCCCTTCGACCCGGCCGAGCGGGCCAAGTTCGAGGACGGGCGGCCGGCCGAACATGACTCCGGGTTGGAAATATGAGATGATGGGCCGATGATGACGAGAGGCCGGAGGAAGGCCCGGGTTGCGGTTCGGGCCCTTGTCCTTCTTCTCGGAGCTTTTTCCGCCGGTCCGCCGCTCGGAGCTCAGGCCGGCCGGCCGCCCGGTTCCGGCGTTCTGGAATCGGTCCAGGTCGAATCCTCGGACGAGAGGGTCGACGTCTGGATTCGGGTCCGCGGCTTCGCCTCGCACCTCCTCCGCGAGTTCAGGGGACGGCCGAATCAGGTCGTCATCGATTTCAAGGGGGTCGGAAGCGTCCATTCGGCCGCCCGCGTCCCCGTCGGCCGGGCGGGAGTGACGGCCGTCCGGACCGGGCAATTCGAACCCGCGACGGCCCGAGTCGTCGTCGATCTCGTCGCGGATTTTCCGGCCTATGCCCTGACGGCGATGGAGGGCGGCTTCTTTCTCCGGCTGGGCAAGCCGCCGGAGCCGGGACCGGAAGGGCGGACGGAGCGTCCGGCCGAGAAGGCCGCCGCGGACGCCCCGGCCAAAGTTGAAGGAAAACCCGGGGCGGCCGAGGAGACGCTTCCCCTCGTTCGTCTCGAAGAGCCGACGCCGGTCAAACGGATCGAAGAGCCGGAGGCCGAGGCCGCCGAGGCCGTTGAACCGGACCCCAAGCTGCCCGTCCTCGCCCCCGAGGAAATCTCCCGCATCCTCGCCGAAATGAACGCCGAACGAAAGCGTCTGAAGGTCCGGAACTTCCGGGCCGCGGCCGAGGCGGCGTCGTTCGAGCCGCGGCGGGGGACGCTGAGAGAGGATTTTCAGGGAGGGATGATCGCCGGGGCATCGGTCGCTTTCAGGGTCGGAGGCTCCGTCGACGTCTGGCTTGCCGCCGGCCGCTACGGCAAAACGGCCTCTTTCGGAGAGGGAAACCGCAAGGCGAGGCTGGCCGCCCTTGCCGCCGGATTGGATGTCCGCATCCTTCGGGGGACCGCCAATCCATACGCCGGGTTCGGCCTGGGGACTTTTGTCTACAGTGAGCAAGGCGCGGCGGAGAAGCTCAGGGCGGCGAAGCCCGGCCTGGCCGGCCGGGCCGGCTTTTTCCTCAGAGTAGGGGAAACCCTGATCATCGACGTCTTTGGGCGTTATCATCTCTGCTCGGTCAAACTCGGGGGAAGAGAGGTCGACCTCGGCGGCTTTCTCTTCGGAGTCGGTCTCGGAGGCGAGTTCTGAGCCGCCGGCCCGGCCGAGGCCGAAATTTTTCGGGAGGGAAGGGGAATGAAGGACAAGCGATGGATCGTTCTCGTCATCTCGGGCCTGCTCACGGCCGGCGGCGTTTGGTCCGCCCAAGACCGGGCCGAGCGACCCCTCCTGACGCTTGAGAGCATATTCGCCGGCCGCGATTTCGCTCCCGAGCGCTTCGGGCCGGCGAGATGGATGAGGGACGGGGAGAGCTACACGACTCTCGAACCGAATGCCGCCCTCAAGGGGGGGAGAGACATCGCCTTGTACCGGGCCGACTCGGGAAAGAGGGACGTCCTCGTCCCGGCGCCGAAGCTCGTCCCCGGAGGCGCTTCCGCGCCGTTGGCGATCGAC
>VGJF01000236.1 GCA_016867585.1 Candidatus Aminicenantota bacterium
GAGGGCCGGGCGAGGTCGGCTGGGGAGGGTTCGATAAGCTGGCCCACGCCGCGGTCTTCGGCCTCCTGGGGATTTGTCTCGGGTTCGGATTCGGGGGAAAAGACGGAGCCAAGTCCCCTTGGGTCCCGTTCGGGACGGGGAGCCTGCTCGCCGTCCTCGACGAGGTTCACCAGCTCTTCGTCCCCGGCCGGAAAGCCAGCCCGTGGGACACCCTGGCCGATATCCTGGGGATCGCCCTTGGGATATGGCTCCAGCGGAAATTCGTCCGGCCCCGAAGCCGGACGGCTAAAGGCAGATCCCGGGCGTCGTCCGGCAGAGATGCTTCTTGAGGAAGGCGAAGGCTTTCCCCGGGTCCGAGAAAAACGTGAACAACCGGACGTCCTCGGGGGAAATCGCCCCTTTCCGGGCGAGGGCCTCGAAATCCACGGCCTCCCGCCAGTACTCCTCGCCGTAGAGAACGAGGACGAGTTCGTTCCGCTCGATTTTGCCGGTCTGAAGGAGCGTGATGACTTCGAAAAACTCGTCGAGCGTTCCGTAACCGCCGGGGAAGGCGACAACGGCCCGGGCCCGCGAGACGAGCCAAAACTTGCGCATGAAGAAATAGTGGAAGACGAAGGCCAGGTCCTCGGGGATGTAGGCATTGGGAAACTGCTCGAAGGGGATGGAGATGTTCATCCCGACGGATTTCCCCCCGGCCCGGGCGGCCCCCCGGTTGGCCGCCTCCATGATCCCCGGGCCGGCGCCCGTGCAGACGACGAAGTTCTTGCCCTTCGGTTTGAGGGGAATGGCCCACCGGGCGATCCGGTAGGCCAACTCCTCGGCCTCCCAGTAATACCGATTGAGGGCTGACCGCCGGTCGGCCGGGTCGGCTCGGGCGGAGCCCAAGAAAAGAACGGTCGAATTGATTTTGTTCTTCTCGAACCGGGCCAGGGGTTCGATGTACTCGGACAAGATGCGGACGATCCGGCCTTCGGGGGAATTCAAAAAAACGCGATTCTGGTATGCCTTAAGCGGGGAAACGATTTTTTTCATGATGTCCTCGCGCGGTTCAGACCGGATTCTAGATCAAAGCGTCTTTGACTTCAAGGAAGGCCTGTGGTATCTAAAGCGGTCATGAACAGCCTCGCCCGGATGCTCTATCCCGGACGGTTCATCGTCATCGGGTCGGACCCGAGCGGTTCGGTC
Organism: Candidatus Aminicenantota bacterium; assembly: GCA_016867585.1. GTDB lineage: Bacteria > Acidobacteriota > Aminicenantia > Aminicenantales > UBA4085 > JAAZPG01. The sequence goes on from VGJF01000236.1 coordinate 1,186, forward strand.
GACGTCGTCGTCTACGGCCTCACCGGCCGGTCGCCGTCGAGCCGGTCGCGGCGTCTCGAACGGAGGGGCGGGGCGGTCTGGACCGAACCGGCCGATCCCGAGACGGTCAAAAGGGGAAACGTCGACCTTCTCCTCTATCCGGCCGTCGTCCTGGGGGCGGGAATCGCGGCGAGCAACGGACGGCAAACGACGGACATCGACCTCTCGGCGGGGGAAAACCCGGTCGCCGTCCTGGCCGCGGGGCTGGAGCGATGGACCTACGAGCCCGACGCGCCGAACCACACCCCCCGGATCGCGGGCTGCGTCCTCCCTAACGGCCGGTCCGCCCTGGGCGTCATCCGCCGCGGCCGCGGCGGCTCGGCCGAACGGGCGTTTTTCGAATGCCCGGCCGTTCCCGGACGGGGCAGGCTCATCGCAACCTACACCGGCGAGAACAGCGACCCCCTTCCGGCGTTTCGCGGCGAGCCGCTCGAGGTCGAAATCGCGACCGGGACCCCCGAAGAGACGGCGGCCGCCGTTTTTGCCGCCCTCCGTCCGGAAGGCCGCGTCGAGGATTTCCGGGTGGCCGTCGCCTGTGTCTTTTGGCCTCGCGAAGCCGGACTCCGCCCCCAGGTCGCGATCGTCAACCGCCACGAGAGGACGCCCTCATGAACTCCGAGAAGGACAGCCCCGAGAAATCCGCCAGGCGCCAGTATTCGGCCAAGGTCAAGGAAGATCTCCCCGAATTGATGACCGTCGGGGGGAAGCACTTCCTCAAGCGGTTGTCGATGCGCTACGGCGAAAACCCGGGATATCCGGCGGCGTTCTACATCGAGGAGAAAGCCGCCGGGCCCAACATGGCGACGATGGACGTCCTCCAGGAAGGCAGCAAGGGGCTGGGATTCATCAATGTCGGGGACATGGACCTCGGCCAGAGGTTGGTCAAGAAGCTGACCGACGTTTTTCCAGGCCGGGCCGCGGCCGTCCTGGTCAAGCATGAAATGCCCAGCGGGGTCGCCCTGGCCGACGACCCCGTCACGGCCTTCGAAAAAGCCTGGGCCGCGGACCCGCTCTCCAACTTCGGTTCGGTCGACGTCTTCAACTTCGCCGTCCCGGCGGCCCTGGCCCGGCTTCTCGTCGAGAGCCCGCGCAACATCGAGGTCGTCTACGCCCCCGGCTACGAGGAGGAAGCCTTGGAGGTTTTGGCCGCCCGCAAGCCGCTCCGGGTCGTCCGGATGGGCGCCCCCCTGACCGATCCGGCCGTCGACAGCGGCCTGGAGTTCAAGCGCGTCGCCGGCGGCCTTCTCGTCCAGCAGCGCTTCGACTCCAAGGTCGTCTCGGCCGAGGCCGTCGAAGTCGTCTCGGCCCGCCGTCCTTCCCCCGAAGAGATCCAAGCCGCCCTTCTCGGCTGGAACGTCGCGGCCTTCACTCGCTCGAACGCCGTGGTCATCGGCCGGGAGGACAAGATCCACGGGATCGGCTCCGGCCAAAGGAGCCGGATCGACGCCGCCGAGGACGCCGTCCGGCTGTCCCGGCGCGGCTACGGGCCGGAAGGCTGCGTCATGGCCTCCGATGCCTTCATGCCCTTTCCGGACGTCGTCGAGCTGGCCGCCCGGAGCGGAATCCGGGCGATCGTCTATCCCCTCGGCTCGGTCAAGGACCGGGAGGTCATCGACCGGGCCGACGCCCTGGGGCTGGCCATGATCGTCACCCGAAGGCCGGGCGACGTCGACTGCGAGCGGTGTTTCCTCCATCGTTGACATGGGCCTCGCCAAATACGCCGCCAAACGGAATTTTCGCAAGACGCCCGAGCCCGAAGGCCGGAAGACCCCCGCTCCGGGCCCGGCGAGCGACCCGATTTTCGTCGTCCAGAGACACCAGGCCTCCCGTCTCCACTGGGACCTCAGGCTGGAGGAAGGCGGCGCGCTGACGAGCTGGGCCGTTCCCAAGGAGCCTCGGAACGAGGAAGGCCTCCGGCGGCTGGCCGTCCAAGTCGAAGACCATCCCCTGGACTACGCCGAGTTCGAGGGAACGATTCCCGAGGGCGAATACGGCGCGGGGACGGTCTCGATCTGGGACCGGGGGACCTATCGTCCGATCGAACGAACTCCCGCCAAGAGGATCGTCGAACTCCGAGGAGGGAAGCTTTCCGGCCGATATGCCCTCATCAAGCTGAAACCGGAAATGGAGGAAGACCGGAACTGGCTGTTCTTCAAGTTGAAGCCGAAAAACCGGCCGGAAAGCCATGTCCCGAAGACCTGATCGGATCCATTTCTCCCGGGCGGCCGCCGCGGCCTGTCTGGCTTTTTGGGCGGCCTCCTGCGGCCCGAAAGCGCCGGAGGAGAGGCCCTATGCGGCCTTGGCCGAAGAGCTCCGGGCGGAGGGTCTTCGGAGCGAGGGGGCTTTCGCCGTCCTTGCGCGCCTGACGAGCGAAGCCGGCCCCCGCCTGGCCGGATCCCCCGGGGTCGAGAAGGCCGTGGCCTTGATGCGCGGGGAAATGGAAAGACTCGGTCTGGAAACGTGGCTCGAGCCCGTAACCGTTCAGCATTGGGTCAGAGGGGATTCGGCCCGGGCCGAAATCCTCACAGCCGACGGCCTGGCCGGCCGACCCCTGGCCGTCGCGGCCTTGGGGTGGAGCGTCGCCTCTCCGGCCGACGGGATCGAAGCCCGGGTCTTCGAAGTCTCCTCCTTCGAGGAGCTCGAGGCCCGCAAGGCCGAAGTGGCCGGCCGGATCGCTTTCTTCAATCGCCCCATGGACCGGACGTCTCTCGATACGTTCCGTTCCTACGGCGAAGCGGCCCAGTTCCGCGCCCGAGGCGCCTCGGAAGCGGCCCGCTCCGGCGCGGCCGCCGTCCTTGTTCGGTCGGCGACCCAAAGAATAGACGACCATCCCCATACGGGAATGGTCGCATACGAGCCGGACATCCCGAAAATCCCGGCCGCGGCCGTCTCGACGGCCGGGGCCGAGTTTCTGAGCGCCGCCTTGAAGAAGGACCCCGAGCTCAAGCTTCGTCTGAGTCTAAACCCCCGAACGCTCCCCGATGTCCCGTCGGCGAACGTCGTCGGCCAAATCCGGGGAACGGAGAAGCCGGAGGAAATCGTCCTCATCGGAGCGCATCTGGACAGCTGGGACCTCGGGACCGGCGCCCACGATGACGGCGCCGGATGCGCCCAGGTCGTCGAGGCTCTCCGCCTGATCCTCGAATCGGGCCGCCGCCCCAAGCGCACGATCCGGGGGGTTCTGTTCATGAACGAAGAATTCGGGGCCTCGGGGGGCCGGGACTACGCCAAGAACGGCCGGCGGGCGGCCGAGCGCCATATCGCGGCCATGGAATCCGACCGCGGGGGGTTCCTGCCTCTCGTCTTCGCGGTCGGAGGAGGCCCGAAGACCCTGGCCCGGTTCGGCCGGTGGGAATATCTCCTCGCCCCGCTCGGGCTCCTCGGGATGCGGCCCGGCGGCGGCGGGGCCGACATCGGCCCGATCGTCGAAAAGGGGGCCATCCCGATGGGCTTCGTCCCCGACGCCCAAAGCTACTTCGACCTCCACCACAGCGCCCTCGACGTTCTCGAGAGCGTCCATCCCCGCCATCTCGAGCTCGGAGCGATCGTCCTGGCGGTCATGGCTTTCATCGTCGCCGAGGAAGGCATTTGACATGGACCTCGCGATTCTCTGGCATTTTCATCAGCCGATCTACCGGAAGCCCGGGACGCGGAAATACGTTCTCCCCTGGGTCAATTTTCACGCGACCAAGAACTACCATCAGATGGCCCGCTTGGCCGAGGAAACCGGCTATCCCTGCACCTTCAACATCGTCCCTTGCCTGGCCGACCAGATCCGGGATTATGCC
>VGJF01000237.1 GCA_016867585.1 Candidatus Aminicenantota bacterium
CGCGGACGATGGGAAATTGATCGAGGATGTAGGAAACGGCATCGCGGGGCGTTGGGAAATGCCGCTTGAGTTCGGAAATTTGCGCATCCGTCTCGTTCTCGGCCCTGATCCAATTTCCGTCTTTGTCGCTGGGCAGATACAGATGAAAGAACGCGGCATCGAGTTCGCATCGAAGTTCGAAGCGCCGCTCCTCGTCCCAGGGGAACGGCGGGCCGTCGTATCCGCAGTCTCTGGCGAGCGGAGAAAGATCCCAAGAGGTATAGAGAAGCTCGAGCGCCCGGCGGCTGATCCAGTCGGATATCTTGATATCACTCTGCCAAGGAGTCGGATAAATAAAGGATCCCAGCCGAAGAATGGCAAGCTGTTTAAAAATGTTGTATTTCATATGAGTTCCGCCGATTTTTTGTCTCGCGCAATAGTCCTGCATGAATGAATTAAGGGTAGCTGTAACTGCAAGCAAAAGTTTCATTTCTTTTATTCCTGAGAACATCAATAAAAAAGTATCTCCAACTGCTGACTTAGGAAATATCGTCGAAATCGTCGTTCGTTCATTTGTCGCGTTTGTAATATCCCTCCATCCCAGAAACCAGTTTTGGCTTCGAAAATTCTCAGGGATGGCGGATTCGACGACGTCCTCCTTGACCCAATAGCGAGGCTGGACGACAAAGTGCGGGTCGCGTTTTTCCTCGACCGTCACCTCCCTCGAGTCGACCTTCCCGTCGGGCGCTTCCTCGTAGGTCGCCCAGCGGTGGTCGAACTGATGGAGCATCTTGGCCTCATAGAGCGGCAGATAGCGGTCGTATGAGCCGACGAAAATATTTCCCTTGATCCGGTAGCCGTCCGCCCTGAGTTCCTTTGTTGTTTTGAAAAGATGAGAATCGTTTGCCATATCAAAAAGCCGACAAAACGTCAGCTTCCAAGGATTCAATTCCGCTTGCTTCTCCGAGCGCTCCCGCCACAAAATCGGGACACGGCGATAAATCGCCTTGGTCAATTCCGCGTCCGCCCGGCTCCGGAAAATCGGGCAATTCCCGGTATTCGGATTAAGAAGGGCTATATCTTCGGGAGATAGAGCGAATTTTCGTTCGGGATCTTTCAAATCGGAGACGCTGTGGGCAAAAAAGACGAATTCGGCGCTCGTCGCCCCTGCTTTCTCTTTTTCCGTCTTTTCGCAGGTGAAAAGGCAGAATTTAATCCGGCTGTCGATCGCCGAGAATATCTTTTTCCGATTCTCGAAATCATAGAGACTGACGAGAGCTCCGTTCTTGACGACATCCTGGAAGAAATATTTCGTCGTGTCGTCGGTCGCGATGCCCGAGGGGATGATGATTCCGGACCTCCCATTCGTTTGCGTTAGATTGCGAGCGAGTTCGGCAAAAACGGCGTATGTATTGATGTCCCCCCGTCCTGAAAGCGGGAATCGGCCGCCGTTTCGAATGAACCGGCTGGCGCAATCCGCTGAACGCAACGCTTCGATATATTCGGCGTGCAATAAAGAATATGTCCCCGCAAGTTCCCGAATCATCCGCTCGCGGACGGCTTTGTTCGGGGCCTCGGCGATTCTCTTGTCCCTTACGGCGAAAAACTCCTGCTCCTGAAGCTTGATTCTTTCCCAAGGCGGATTGGAGAGGACGACGTCGAAACCGCCGTCGGCGAAAACCTCGGGAAACTCGAGCGGCCAATGGAAAAACCCCTGGCGCATGGAAAGGACCTCGGCTTCGGCGGTCAATCGTCCGTCAATAGGTCTTCCGTCGAGGACGTCGGCGACGGCCCCTGAGGTTATCGGCGGACGGCCGGGCACGTACTTCTGAAAAAAGGCCGCGGTCCGCAAATCGCAGGCCGCCTTATCGCGCCGCCATATCGGATTCCGGTGCCGGGCTTCGTAAGCCGCTTTTTTCCTGCGGATTTGCTCCGGCGTGTCGTCGGCGATCGCCTCCAACTCGCCGCCCCGGCCCCGGATTTCTTTCAATCCCTCGGCGGCTTCCCAGCCGAAAAGCCTGGGTCCTTCCCTTGTCTCGTAGCGGTTCTGTTTGAGAGCCGCCCGCGCGGCCTCCTTGTCGTCCCCCGCGAGAGGCTTGAAGGCCTCTTCGGGGATGCCTTTTTTCAAGGTTTCGAGGTCGAAGACGCCGACGAGCGAATCGCCGCCCCGGATCCGATGGTCGAGGAAAGTCAGCGGTTTTCCCTCCGTATGCCCCTCGATCCAGAGGGCGACGCGGCAAAGGTCCACCGCCAAGGGATTTTTATCGACGCCGTAGAGGCAATGCGAGATGACGTCCCGGACGCATTCACGGACTCTTTCGGGCGGGGGTTCGTCCTCGGACGTCCGGAGGCGGGCCAGCTCTTTGCCGAGATGGCGGGCAGCGGCCAGGAGAAAGTGGCCCGAGCCGCAGGCCGGGTCGCAGACTTTGAGGGAGAGAACGGCTTTCTCCTTGTCTTTCGGATAGGGCGCGGCCTTGAGGCGCTCGCCGAGGACGGGAACCAAGGCGCTTTGGACGAGCTCGTTCACGAGTTCGGGCGGCGTGTAATAGGAGCCCGTCGTCTTGCGCTCGGATCCGGCCGCCAACTCGAAGCCCATCCGGCCGGCGGCGTCCGTTTGGATCAAGGGATGGCAGTCGAGGAGGCTCTCGTAGACCGAGCCCATCTCCTCGACGTCGAGGGCGGAATAGTTCACCCGGCGGGCCGGAGACGACGGGCTTTCGCGATAGTTCGCCAGATGCCAGAATCCGGCCAGGAGGTCTCGGTTGGAAAGGGCGCCATCGTCGAGGTCCAAGGGGGCGAACAACTCGCCGTTGAGCGAGGCGAGCGAAAGGAGCGAGGCGAATTGTTCGTCGGCGAACGCCTTCCAGAGGACTCGAAGCCCCTCCCACAGATCGCCGTGGGCCGTGAAAGCCGACCGTTTCTCGACCAAAAGACGGAGGCGGCCGACGCCGTAGTGCTTCCGGTAAAGCGGCGCCGGGCTGACCAGGCCCCGGTCCTCCGCGACGAGGAGAAAGAGAAAACGGTAGATGAGCCTCAGGAGTTGGGCGTAGAGGCTTTGGTCCGTCAGCCGGCCGCTCTTGACCTCTTCGCGCAGGCTTTCGTTTGAGGGATGGCTCAGGAAACCGTCGGCGAGAATCTTGATGCACTCCGCGACGCCGTCGCGCAGATGTTCGCGGACCCGCCCTCCCTGCTCGACGGCGCGGGCGTAATACGTTTCGAGAAGGCAGCCTGACCCGTCGGCCATCCCCACGGGAAAACGCGTCCGGTGGAGAAGCCGGTAGAGAACGCAGAAATCCAGGAACCTTTGTTCATCGAACATCGCCTGGAGGTCGAACTCAACGTAGGCCTGGCGGCGGATATAGGTCGAGTCGCGGAGAAGACGCAGGATTCGGCCGTTCGTGACGACCCCCCAGATATGCTCCGTCCGGTTGAGGAACTCTTGGAGGAGGGAATGGGGGGCGAGGCGGGGACGGCCGCTGGCGGCCAGGCGGCCGAGGTCTTGCCCGGCGCCGACGATGTGGACGGGCGGCGCATCCTCGGCCTCGCCGGCGCGATGGGAAACGGCGAACGAGAGCCCGCCGACGTCGTAGGCCCTTGGATTGTAGCGGAGCTCGAATCCGAGGAGGCCAAGGAACGGAACGGCCCAGGCGTCGCGGGTGACCGACGTCGCGGGGTCCCCGGAAACGGGAAGGCGGGCGAGGCGGTTCTGAAAAACGCCCCAGACGGCCCGGGCGTCGCGAAAAACGGCGGAAATCTCCTCGGTCATGTTCCGCCGCGGCTCGAGGCCGAAGTCGGCCGGCTTCTGGCCGGGAAGCGCGCCGGCGACGACGGCGTCGAGCATGTCCGGGCCGAAGAGCCCGCCTTCGAGGCGGATGGAGGGATAAAGGCTCATCCTCGCTCCATCGGAAGATAGACGATGAGCCCCAGGAGGTCGGGCGGATATTGAGGCCGGACGGCGAGATTGCGGATTTTCTGGGAAAGGGCCTGGCGGATCCGGCGATGGGCGGCGAGAAGCTCGGCCGCCCGCTCGTCGAGGCGCTTCTTGATTTCGGATTCTTGCGATTTCCAGGAGGAGAGGGCGGATTGAATGTGGAGGCGCTTTTCGGGAAGAGGGACGTTGGCGTCCGCCTTGGCTTCGGCGAGGAGGCGAAGGGCCGAAGCGGAGGGGTAAACGAGGACTTCCTCGGCGAGCTCGGACGGCCTGTCGGGCTGTTCGAAGAGATATCGGGCGCGAAGAAGGCAGACCGTCGTCGGCTTGTCGACGGCGCGCGTCCGGACGACGCCGCAGCGCGAAGCCCTGGCCTCCGCCCCCTTGGAGAGGGCTTCCTCGAGGAGAAATCGGGCCAGTCCCGAGACGAAGCGGTGGTTGCGGCCGAGATATTCCGCGCCCTCGGGGGTGGGCGAAACGAAGCTGACCGGCCAGAAGGAGGATTTCGTATCGGGAAGGACGAATTTGACCGCCTCGGGAAGAGCGGCCCGCGTCTCCGGCCCGACGGCGACCCGATAGACGTCCTTTTTCTTGGGATCGGGAGAGACGGGGATGTTCAATCTTTGGGCGGCGTCGAGGACGAAGGCCCGGACGGCCTCGGAGTCGCCGAGGACGTTGTCGGCCGCCTCGAGTTCCCGGCGGACCTCTTCGGGCTTCATCGCCCGCTGGGCGAAGCGCGTCCGGTTTTCCCGTTCGCGCTCGACGTCGATGTCCCAGCGCCGGTGGAGGTCGCCGACCTCGGGAGGCTCGAAGCCGAGCCGAAGCTGCTCGGCATAGCCCCGGCCGCTGAGAAAGAGGGCGTTCAGGACGGCCTGGGTGACGGTCTCGCTTTCGTCCGGGACGGGAACGTACGTCCCGAGGGTCTGGCGGATCTGGCGGGCTTTGTCGAGAAGAACGCGGATGACCACGCCGTCGACGGGATTGTCGGGGCTGAAATAGCGGATCGTCTTGACGACGGGAGAGAGCGTCTGGCCGAAGCGGTCCACCCGCCCTTCCCTCTGCTCGAGGCGGTTGGGATTCCACGGAAGGTCGTAG
>VGJF01000238.1 GCA_016867585.1 Candidatus Aminicenantota bacterium
ATGATGCCTCGCGCAGGTAGTAGGGCGGCGGGCCGTCCGTCAACCAATACGACTCGTCGAGCGCGCCCATCTCCTCCATGTCCTGTGCGAACCCCGTCTCGGGGTAGACCGTCGCGATGAGGACCGAGAAGGAGTCGGGCCCCACCTCGCGGATGAACGAGACGGTCTCGTCGATCGTCCGGTCGCTCTCGCCGGGGTTCCCGACCATCAGGAACGCGTGGAGCCGGATCCCCGAATCCCGGATCGCGCGCGCGACGCGCCGGAAGAGATCGAGGTCGAGCTTCTTCCCCGTCGTCCTCTGGATCTCGGGCGAGCCGGATTCCAGCCCGACATTGCAGGCGATGCAACCCGACCGCCGGAAGAGATCGAGGAGGCTCGTATCGAGATGGTTGATGCGCGCCATGAAAGTCCAGCGCACATCGTCGCCGAGCGCTGCGATCCCCTCCGCGATCGCCCTCGCACGTTCCGTCTTGACGGCGAAGTTGTCGTCCTGGAAGACGAACACGCGGGCGCCCGCGCGATGTCGCGCGCGGATCTCCTCCAGCACGCTCTCGGCGGATCGGAATCTCCACTTCGCCCGCCAGAAGTGGCTCGCCGAGCAGAACCGGCACGCCCATGGGCATCCTCGGGAGCTGACGATGTTCGCGAGCGCCGCGCCCTCCGGCACATCGATGCCGGCATCGAGGATCTCGCGCGCATCTGGGAGGGGCAGATTCGAGGGCAACTCGGGGATCGGCAGCGCATCGAGGTCGGCGATGAGAGGCGCGGGCCCGTTCGACGCGATCTCTTCGCCTCTGCGCCATGCGATGCCCGGGATGCCCTCCGGATCGCGTCCGGCCGCCCAGGCGGCCACGAGCGGCCCGACCTGGCTCTCCCCCTCGCCGATGACGACCGCGTCGATCGCGAGGTGCGTGAGGATCTGCCGCCAGAGGGCGCTCGCATGCGGGCCCCCCAGGACGATCCGCGCCTCCGGCGCCTCCTCCCGGGCGATGCCGGCGCACGCGAAGGTCGAGAGGCGCTGCTCGGTCAGGCAGGGGAACCCCACGACCTCCGGCCGCCTCTCCGCCACCGTCCGCCGCACCGTCTCGAACCGGTCCGCGTAGTGATCCACATACACGACGTCGTGCCCCTGCGCCCGGAGGACCGCAGCGATCGATCCGAGCCCGAGCGGCGAGACCGCCGGAGGCCGGACGACGGGTCGCTCGTTCAGCGGGATGCGAAACGGGACGTACGGCGGATGGATGAGAAGTACGCGCATGGGCCTCCTCCGGCTTTGCCCCTGTTATCGGCCCAACGGGTCCCATGCTTGAGTCCTCATCGGCTGCCATTGCGCTACTCTGGCAGGTTCCGGGTTCGGGAGAAGACCCGGGTCCGGCAGGGAAAGCGGAAGGCGCGAGACGCTCTCAGGAGCTGGAAGCGCCTGCGGGCGCGGACGCAAAAGGCACTGGAGACCACGAACTCCCCAGGCCTCCCGGCCGGGAACGACCTGCTGCTGCGTCGAAACTAAGGCGCTGTTTCCTCGTCTCTGACTCCGGCTCCTGCGAGAGGGAGCGAAAGTGCGTGGTGGAGTCGTGGTGCCCCCGAGGCACCTATCTCGCCGCCCATGGAGGTGGAGCGGTGGAGCCGGAGGAGGGATTCATTCAGCAGGCCTTCCTTGAGGTCTGTCCGGAGACGAGGCTTCCGTGCAAGGTCAAGTACAGGTTCAGGACCTTTCAGGATCCCGCGGATTACGTGGTCCAGCGGTGGTGCTGCCCGATTGAGTAGCGGACGGAAGCTTGCAGGACCCTCCGTCCTCCCCGCAGGTCGGGCACGGCGGCGGCTCGTCTTCGGCACGAAGGGGCTGAAGGCCTTTCGAGCCGTCTCGGTAGACCGTGAGGCCCTTCAATCCCAAAGACCAGGCCAGAACGATCAGTTCTCGAATCTCGTCGGGAGTGGAAGCGGCTGGGAGGTTCAAGGTCTTTGAGATTCCGCCTGAGATAAAGGCCTGCGCGGCGGCGACCATTTCAAGGTGTGCCACCGCCGGAAGCTCCTGGGCGGTGGCAAAGACCCAGAGGTCCTCTTCTCGAAGATGGGGCCCGCCGGGAAGGGTCCGCGTTCGTTGCACATGGGACACGATCGCCTCGACCTCAGTTTCGCTGTATCCGAGGCTTCGAAGTGCCGGGCGAAGGGAGGCGTTCTCAAGGGTAAGTTCCCCTCCGCCGGAAAGCCGCTTTCTCGTCGTAAGCGCAAAGGCCGGTTCAATGCCTGTGGTATCGGCCCCCATGAGAAGACTGATCGTTCCGGTGGGGGCAAGGACCGTGACCTGCGCGTTTCGAAAGCCGTGGCGTTCCCCAAGCCCAACGGCCTTGTCCCATGCAGCTCGCGCCGCGTCCACGAGATAGTCCGGGCAGTGCTCCTGGTCGAGGCCTGAGGGCGTAATGGAGACCCCCTCGAAGGCCTCGGGGGGCACGTTGTACGCGGCAACCCTGTGGTTTTTGATGACACGGAGCATCTCGTCACGGTTCTTGAAAAACGCCGGAAAGGGACCGAGTTCGCGGGCAAGCTCGGCGGAGGTGGCGTAGGCCTCTCCACTCATAAGCGCCGTGATTCCGGCGCACATGGCGCGTCCTTGAGGGGAGTCGTAGGGAAGCCCAAGGCGCATGAGAAGCGCGTGGAGGTTCGTGAATCCAAGGCCGATGGTTCGAAACTCGGCACTGGTCTTTGCAATCGGCCTCGACGGGTGCTGGGCAAGTTCGTTCGAAATGTCCAGCGCTATAGTCCAGAGGCGCACGGCATGGCGAAAGCGCTCAACGTCGAAGCGGCCGCTTCGTTCGTCGAGAAACTTGACGAGGTTCAACGACGCCAAGTTACACGCCGTGTTGTCCAGAAAGAGGTACTCGCCACAGGGATTGCTGCCCCGAATCTCGCCGGAGGCCGGGCAGGTGTTCCAGTCGTTGATCGTGGTCGAGAATTGAATCCCAGGGTCACCGCAGGCCCAGGCAGCGTCGCCGATCGTCTGGAGGAGCCCTCGCGCAGGAATCGTACGAGCCACTTTCCCGTCGACACGCCGCGTAAGCTCCCAGGAGCTGTTCGCTATGGCCGCCTCCATGAACTGGTCAAAGAGGCGGACGGTGTTATTCGAGTTCTGGCCAGAGACGCTCTCGTAGGCCTCTTCCGGCGTGTAGCCGGCAGAAACCAAGGCCTTCGCTTTCTCTTCCTCATGAGCCTTCCAGCGGACGAACGTCTCAACATCCGGGTGGTCGCAATCCAAGAGGACCATCTTGGCGGCCCGCCGCGTGGTCCCGCCGGATTTGATGGCGCCGGCTGCGGTGTCCAGCATGCGGAGAAACGACATAAGCCCCGAGGATGTGCCGCCGCCCGAAAGAGGCTCGCCTTCCCCTCGAATATGCGAGTAGTTGGTGCCTGAGCCTGAGCCGTACTTGAAAAGGCGCCCTTCCCGCACGAGGAGGGCGTAAATGCCATCTCCCTGGAGGAGGTTATCCTCTATGGGTTGTACGAAACAGGCATGGACCTGGGCGCGGGTGTAAGCGTCCGGCGAGGGCTTTACGTCGCCATCGCGGCAGACATACCAATGTCCCTGGGCCGGGCTTTGAATCCCATAGGCCATTTTGAGCCCGACGTTGAACCAGGTGGGGCTATTTGGGGCGCATAAGCCCTGGAGGAGGTGGTAGGCGATTTCTGCCTCAAAATTGGCCGCTTCCGGCCTTCTACGGAAATACCCGCACGTCTCTCCCCAGCGGCGCCAGGTTCGCACAATTCGGGAGACCGGTTGCCGGAAACTTCGTTCGTGGTCGAGGAGGACCTCGCCGCGTGCGTCGAGAATCGGGCGGCCGCTTGCGTGTCGCTGCGGGACACCTTGAAGGCGGAAATACTTGGAAACCACGAGGGTGGCCTGCGCATCCGTCCAAAAGGCTGGGACCTCAATGCCGCGAAGGACCCTCGCAGTGGCTCCGGCTTCAGCGGGAAGCGTAATATCGCGGCGGGTCCAGGGAACTGAATCGCCAGGATCTTTTCCGGGGACGGTGTAAAGCCGTCGGACGGAAAGCCCCGGCAACGCCGGAGGGGGAGCCGGGGCTTGGGTTCTTTTCCGTGTAGGGGCGAGTTCTGGTCCCATGGCTCAAAAAGGGTGGGCAAGGTGTGGTTGAAAGAACCTTCGAAGGCGGGCCGTTTCAGTACGGCTCGCCAACAAGAACCGGCCAGGAAGCGTCCTGAGAGGCACGCCGAAGCTCGCGGACCTCGAAGACTGCGACGCGGACCCGGGACCTGGCTTTGCCGGTCTCCTTGTCGGTCCATCGTTCCTGGCGAAGCCTTCCGATGACGAAGACCGGGTCGCCCTTTTTGGCGGCCAAGTTCTTCGCCCAGCCGTTGAACGCCGTGCAGTCGAAGAAGTCGGCCTCGCGGTCCTTCCCCGTGGCGACTGCCACCGAGAACTCGGCGATCTCCGTTTCTCCGACTGTCTTTCGGATCGGGTCCGCAGCCAAGCGGCCCTCGAGAAGCACCTGGTTCATAGAACCTCCTTCATTACCTTTCTCACCTTGCCCTGCGCTGGCTCCTTCCGGGGGCCACCGCGGGGGAAGGTTTCGCTCGCAGGTTCCGAGAGGTGTTATGGGGGCGGAAACAAACGGTGTTGCACAACGCCCGCCGGAGCGGTCAAATAAGGCATAACCGCCCGGGAGCTTTGCGGGAATCCGGGCCAGGGGCGGGCCGGTTTCGGAGGAGAACACGGATGGCAAAAAAGCCAGCGCGGGACAACGAGCCTTGGACCCCAGCGGATCTTCGAAAGCTCAAGACCCTCGTCAAGGGAAACACACCGACTCGGCTCATAGCGCGAGAACTTGGGCGAACCGCCGGGGCGGTGTACCAGAAGGCCAGCCACGAGGGGATCTCGCTCAAGCCGACGAACCAGTCACCGTACGGCAGGAGGAGGGGGAGGTAGCAAGAGGTCGGTCGGCGGGCAATACCCGGCAAA
>VGJF01000239.1 GCA_016867585.1 Candidatus Aminicenantota bacterium
CGGCGGGAGACGTTGAGCCGTTGGGCGGAATCCTGGAGGAGGTGGTCGGACTCTTGGATATGGAGGACGGCTTCTTCGCCCGTCAGAGCCTCGATCCGCCGCATCCCGGCGGCGACGGAGGTCTCGGCGACGATCTTGAAGACGCCGATCTCTCCCGTGGCCCGGGCATGGGTCCCTCCGCAGAGCTCCAGGCTATAGCCGCCGAGGCCGACCATTCGGACGCGGTCGCCGTACTTTTCCTCGAAGATCGCCGTCGCCCCGGCCTTGATCCCCTCCTCGAACGACGTCTCGACGAGGGTCACTGGGATGTCCTCCCTGATTTTTTCGTTCACCAGGGCCTCGACCCGGGCGACCTCCCCGGGGGAAAGGGCGGCGAAGTGGGTGAAGTCGAACCGGAGGCGCTGCGGGGCGACGAGCGAACCGGCCTGCTTGACGTGATCGCCGAGGACCTCGCGTAGGGCGGCGTGAAGGAGATGGGTGGCCGTGTGGTTGCCGCGGACGGCCCGGCGGCGGGCGGCGTCGATCGTCGCCTCGACGGACTCGCCCTCGCGGAGCTCGCCGGCCAGGATCCGGACCTTGTGGCTGCGGAGTTCGGGAAGGGGATAATAGACGCTCTCGACCGCGGCCGAGCCGCGGGAGCCCTTGAGAATCCCGGCGTCTCCGACTTGACCCCCGGCTTCGGCATAGAACGGCGTGAGGTCGAGAAAGGCCTCTCCCTCCTCTCCGGCCCGAAGGCGCTCCGTCCGCCGGCCATCCCGAAGGAGGGCCTGGACTCGAGCTTCGGGCAGCCGGGCCGCGTCGTGGCCGGCGAAGGCCGTCGGAACGCCGAGAAGAGCCTCGTACGCTTTCCTGTCCTTGACGGAGGTCTCCCCTTTCCAGGACCGGCGGGCCCGCGTTTTCTGCCCCTCGAGCTCCTGCCGGAATCCGGGCTCGTCGACGGACAGCCCGGCCTCGGCCGCCAGTTCCTGGGTCAAGTCGAGAGGAAATCCGTATGTGTCGTAGAGCCGGAAAGCGGATTCTCCGGACAAGGCCGTCCCGCCCGCCCGGCGCGTCTCGTCGGCGATCTGGCGAAACGTCCGCAATCCCGACGACAGCGTCTGGGCGAACCGCTCCTCCTCGGCCCGGCAGATCCGGGCCGTGAGGGGCAGGGCCGTTAAAAGCTCCGGGTAGGCGTCCTTCATGGTCTCGGCTACCGTCCCCATGAGGGCGTAGACGAACGGCTTTTCCAGCCCGAGGCGATTCCCATGGCGGAAAGCCCGGCGGATGAGCCGGCGGAGGACGTAGCCCCGGCCGTCGTTGGCCGGCATGATCCCGTCGCCGATGAGGAAGGCCGCGGCCCGGGCATGGTCGGCGATGACCCTCACGGCGACGTCGCCGTCGTCCCCGGCCGGATACTCCCGCCCCGCCCGTCCCGTGATCTCGGCGATCAGGGGGAGAAAGAGGTCGGTTTCCCAGTTCGAGCGCTTGCCTTGGAGAACGGCGGCCATGCGTTCAAGGCCCATCCCCGTGTCGATCGACGGTTTGGGCAAAGGCTTCATCGCTCCCGTCCCGTCCTGCTCGAACTGCATGAAGACGAGGTTCCAGAGCTCGACGAAGCGGCCGCTGCCCTGTTCGATGAGCCAGCGGGGGTCCCCCTCTTCGAGGGCGGGGTCCAGGTCGTAGTGGAGCTCGGAACAGGGGCCGCACGGTCCCGTGTCGCCCATGGCCCAGAAGTTGTCCTTCTTACCGAAGCGGAAGACGCGATCGGCCGGGAGGCCGACCCCGCGGCGCCACAGGGCGTAGGCCTCGTCGTCGTCCTCGTAGACCGTGGCATAAAGCCGTCCGGCCTCGAGGCCGAAAATCCCCGTCACGAGCTCCCAGGCGAAGGCCACGGCTTCGGCCTTGAAGTAATCGCCGAACGAGAAATTCCCGAGCATTTCGAAAAAGGTGTGGTGCTTGGCCGTCCGGCCGACTTGGTCGAGGTCGTTGTGCTTTCCGCTGACCCGGAGGCATTTCTGGGCCGAGGCCGCCCGGCGGTAGCTCCGCGTCTCGAGGCCGAGGAAGACGTTCTTGAATTGGTTCATCCCGGCGTTGGTGAACAGAAGGGTCGGGTCGTCCTTGGGCAGGAGCGAGGCGCTGGGGACGATCTTGTGGCCTTGGCCGGCAAAATAATCGAGAAAGGCGGCGCGGACGGCGGCGGCGTTCATGGCTCCTTCGCTTCAGCCCTTGTCGTCTCCGGGCCGCTTGGCCGCCGTCTCCATCTGTTCAAGGGCGATGTCGAACGTGCTCTGGATCCCCTGAACTCGAAGCCGGAAATCGTCGGCGCTCGTCGCGTAGCGGAGCCCTTGCTCTAAGGAGATGCGGCCCTGCTGGTAGAGGCGGAAAATGGATTGGTCGAAGGTCTGCATCTTGTACTGGGAAACCCCGGCGGCGATGGCGTCCCGGATCTGGGGAGTCTTGTCGCGGTCGAAGATGCACTCGGCGATGAACGGCGTGGCGATCATGACCTCGACGGCCGGGACGCGGCCCTGGCCGTCCTTGCGGGGGATGAGGCGCATCGAGACGACGGCCCGGAGGATGGCCGCCAGCTGGGTCCGAATCTGCCGCTGCTGGTGGGGCGGAAAGACCGAAACGATCCGGTTGACCGTCTCGACGGCATCGACCGTGTGAAGGGTGCTCAGGACGAGATGCCCGGTCTCGGCCGCCGTCAAGGCCGTCTCGATCGTCTCCAGGTCCCGCATCTCGCCGACAAGGATGATGTCCGGGTCCTCCCGAAGGGCCGCCCGCAGCCCCCGGGCGAAGCTCTTGACGTCCCAGCCGATTTCCCGCTGGCAGATCGTGCTCTTCTTGTCCCGATGGAGATACTCGATGGGGTCCTCGATGGTGATGATGTGCTTTCGGCGGTTGGCGTTGATGTGGTCGATCATCGAGGCCAGGGTCGTCGTCTTGCCGCTCCCCGTCGACCCGGTGACGAGGACGAGACCCCGCCCGACCTCGGAAATATCGGCCAGGACCTCGGGAAGGAGGAGGTCGGAAAACGGCTTGATGTCGAAGGGAATGATCCGAAGGGCGATGGCGATCGAGCCGCGCTGAAGGAAAATCGATCCCCGGAACCGCCCGAGCCCCGGCAGGCTGTAGGCCAGATCGAGGTCGAACTCCTCCCGGAATCGCTTCTTCTGGTAGTCCCCCATGATTTGGCCGGCCAGTTCCTCGGTGTCCTGGGCCGTCAGCCGGGGGAGCTGGGGCAGGGGGGCGAGAATCCCGTGGACGCGGAATTGGGGATGATTGCCGACCTTGAGGTGGACGTCCGAAGCCTCCATCTCGACGGCGATCTTCAGGAAGTCGTCGATGTGCATTGCCCGGTCCTAATCGAAGGGGATGTACGTCAGCCAGCCGTGGCGGTCCTCGACCTCGGCGTTCACGACGGCAAAGAAGGCTTCCTGCAGACGGCGCGTCACCGGGCCTCGACGCCCGTCGCCGACGACGATCCGGTCGATCGAGCGGATGGGCGTGATTTCGGCGGCCGAACCGGTGAAGAAGACCTCGTCGGCCAGATAGAGCATTTCCCGGGGGATCGTGTCTTCGATCATCGGGACGCCGAATTCGCGGGCCAGGACCATGACCGAATTTCGGGTGATCCCCGGAAGGACGGACGAGGAGAGAGGCGGGGTGATGAGCCGGCCGTCCTGGACGAGGAAGATGTTCTCCCCGCTGCCTTCGCTGATGTGGCCGCGGATGTTCAGGGCGATCCCCTCGGCATAGCCCTCGAGCTTGGCTTCCATCTTGATGAGTTGGGAGTTCATGTAATTCGCGCCCGTCTTGGCCAGGGCCGGAAACGTGTTGGGGGCCAGGCGCTGCCAGGTCGAAATCTTGACGTCCACGCCCTCCTCGAGGGCCTCCGCCCCCAGGTATTTCCCCCATTCCCAGACGAGGACGGCGCAGTCGACGGGATTGGGGAAAGGATCGACGCCGAGCGCGCCGTACCCCCGATAGACGATGGGCCGGACATAGCATTCCCGAAGATTGTTGGCTTGGATCGTCTCGACGATGGCCCGGTTGAATTCCTCTTGGGAAAAGGGGATGTCCATCCGGTAGATTTTGCAGGAATTGTAGAGGCGGCGGGTGTGGGCCTCCATCCGGAAAGCGGCCGTTCCGCGGCGGTTGCGGTAGGCCCGGAAGCCTTCGAACACGGCGCTGCCGTAATGGACGACGTGCGAGGCGACGTGGATCGTGGCCTTGTTCCAAGGGACGAGCCTCCCGTTCATCCACACCAAGCCGTCCGTATTGAAAGGGCTCATAAGCTCTCCTTGACCGGATGCGTTGAAGGCACCTTATCTTACAATCTTAGACCGACTCTCCGCAATACGGGCAGGCCTTGGCCCGCAGGGGAAGACGGCGATGGCAATTCCAGCACGCTTCCGGCCCGGGTCTTTCGCGGGCCCGGATGCGGCCCAGGATATCGTCGAGCTCGGACTTGGCCGGCTTCTCGCCCCGGATTCCGGCCAGGGCATAGGCGATTTCGGACGGACGGCCGTACCGGTCCTCGGACCGGGCGGCCAGGCATTTCATGATGACCTCGTCGAGGAGGCGGGGAAGGCGGTTGTTCTTGAGGCGCGGGGGGGTGATCCGGCCTTCCTGGGCCCTCTCCAGGATCTTGAACGGGTCCGGGTCGAAGATCGGAGGGCGGCCGACGACCATTTCGTAGAGGATGCAGCCGATGGAGTAGATGTCCGAGGCGTAGGTCGCCTTGCCGAGGAATTGTTCCGGGGCCATGTAGGGCGGCGAGCCGATCCGGGTCGTCGCGTAGGGGACGTTCTGGAGCCAGGCCGAGGTCCCGAAGTCCGTGATCTTCAGCTGGCCCTCCTCGGAGACCATGATGTTCGACGGCCGGAGGTCGCGATGGATGATCTTGCTCCGGTGGGCGTGGTCGACGCCGGCGCAAAGCTGCCGGGTGAAATCGACGGCC